>CAYZUV010000137.1:0-6057 GCA_964481245.1 uncultured Pseudomonadales bacterium | reverse complement strand
AGAGAAATTTGACTACCGGTTCGATCGCGAGAAGCAAGACGGTTACTTTGGCATCAGCGAGGCGGAGTCCGCGAAGGGCTTCATCGAGCAGGACTTTAAGGAGTACTACCACTACTATCCCTGGGGCCGTTGCCCTGCGCACTTGTTGGAAGACGTCGCGGACTATTACGCTGAATCCCAGCAATTTGCGATTGATTTGCTCAAGTGGGTCGAGGCGTGCTCGCCTGAAGCCGTGAAGACAATTTATTCACAACCTTTGTCGTCCATGATTGACGGCAGTGCCTCGAGTTTGTTGAGAATTCTGCACTACCCTCCGCAACCTGAGGGTCAGCAGCAACCAAGAGCCAATGCCCACGAAGATATCAATTTGCTGACCATTCTGCCTGCTGCGAATGGTCCCGGCCTGCAGGTTAAACACCGCAGCGGCGAATGGTTGCACGTTCCTAACGAACCAAACACCGTCATCGTGAATACGGGTGACATGCTGCAGGAAGCGTCGGGCGGCTACTATCCCTCGACAACGCACATGGTGGCGTCAGGCGACGGCGAACTCAATGAGAGTCGGATGTCGATGCCGCTTTTTCTACATCCTCGTGCCGAAGTCAGACTTTCCGATCGGTACACCGCTGGCAGTTACCTCGAGGAAAGACTCAAAGAATTGGGTGTCCTGGGGTAAATCAAGGCGCCACAATCTCCGATTGGGAACCCGTTATCCCGACTGCCACCCGTTTTCCTCACAGTTAAATGCTCCATGCACCTCATTCGTCGCTTATTGGGACGAAGCTGGGCTGCTTGAGGCCTAGCAAGCAAATCGAGTGATAGCCACTCAGATGGGATGCCTTCATCAACCGCCTGGCTAGGTGGGGCGACCTCGCGATCCGCATGCGGCTAGCGCTCAATCCCGAAGACTGAACTCAGCCAGCAAAATCGAGACGCGTATCTAAGCCGCAACCCAAGCAGAGCTCAAGCTCTATCGCTTATCGCTTTCGTGCCAGATTATTTTCAGGACAGGCAGTATTTTCAGGGCAGGAAATCAAGGGCGACATCCGCCTGGTCTCTATCCAAAGATAGATGCGATCAATGGCCTCGGCCGAGGTACCATGCTTCTAGTTCCGCGGCCGCCATGGGCCTTGCAATGAAATAGCCCTGAATCAAATCAGTGCCTAATGAAATGGCCAATTCCAAATCGTCATTGTCTTCCACGCCTTCAGCCACCGCGACCATGTTCATTGCTTTTGCCAAGTTCACACTCGACTGAAAAATTGCCTTGGCGGAGGCACGTCGTCCCGCGCCGTTGACGAACGCGCGGTCAATTTTCAACTCAGTGAAAGGGAAACGACGCAACTGCTCCATGGACGAAAACCCGGTCCCAAAATCATCAATGGACAGGCTGAATCCCTTGAGTCGCAGACGCGTCAAACTTGCAAGCACGATCTTCACGTCTTCGGCCAACTTACTTTCAGTGACCTCCAAGATGATCGAATCAGCAGGAACCCGATACGTTTCCAGCATGCCATCGAGTTTCGATACCAGGTCTGGTTGCGTCAGATCGTCCACCGACAGGTTACAAGAGACCTTGATATTAATGTTCCTTGCGCGCCATTCGGCCTGCTGCTTAATGCTCGATCTGAGCACCTCCAGCGTGAGCGGATAGATGATCCCATTCGATTCAGCCGTGGGGATAATCGCGCCCGGGCCGATCATAGACCCATCAGGTTTGCGCCAGCGAAGCAGACTCTCAACACCGATGAGATCCAAGATCTGCGCATCAACCTTGGGTTGATAGAACATCTCGACAGCACCGTTTTGAATACCTTCCTCGATTTCCTCAACGGAAAGGACTTCGAATCCCTGCTGACGACGCTCAGGTTTCTCGGCTCGATCCCGCAGTTGTTCAATAACGACCGCTAATTTGTCCCTCGAGACAGGCTTGGCGATAGAGCCCAGTACATCCATATCAAGGGACTGAGCCAACTCCTCAGCAACCTCTAATATCCTGCCTTCTTCACCGCTAAAGAACACGACCGGGGGCTTCCTTGGCACGTCAGCCATGACGGTTAGAAACTCAATGCCGTCCATGCCAGGCATGTTTAGGTCAAGGAGCAACAGATCCCACTCGGAATCGAGCAATTCAATGCCGGCGCGGGCATCTGTCTCGCTCTTGACCTCGGAAATACCCATCCCATTGAGCACCTTGGTCACAATAGAGCATTGAAACGGGTCGTCATCGACCACGAGCACTTTGAGTGATTTTGATTCAGTCATTTTAAATCCGGATTAACCGCCTCGGTCCCAGTATCCTAAAAGCACCGTTCGCCGTCGAGAATCAATCATCCTTTACCGAGACCCATCGCTGAGTCATCGTTCCAGCCGTCATCGAGCCACTCACATTCAGCGCCGTTCGAGCCATATCAATCAGTGGCTCAATTGAAATCAATAACGCAACTAGCGTGACAGGCAAGCCCATGGTTGGCAAAACAACCAACGCTGCAAACGTTGCCCCGCCGCCAACACCCGCAATACCGAACGAACTCAAAGTCACCACCAGAATTAGCATCAAAAAGAAAGAAGGAGCAAGTGGATCTACCCCCACAGAGGGCGCGATCATCACTGCGAGCATCGCGGGATAAATCCCCGCACACCCGTTCTGACCGATGGTGGCCCCAAAGCTTGCGGACAAACTGGCGATGCTAGGGTGGTTACCTAAGGCCCGAACTTGGGTCTCAATATTCAGTGGAATGGTCGCAGCGGACGATCTCGAGGTAAATGCAAAAATAAGCGCAGGAAACGATCGACGGAAATAGGTGACGGGCGACATTCCAACCATTGACACCAGTAATCCGTGGACGCCAAACATGAGCGCTATCGCGAGATAGGACACGAGGATAAATTCAATCAAATTCAGGATATCCTGACCGTTTGATGTGGCCGCAACCTTCGTCATCAAAGCCAGAACGCCGTAAGGCGTTAGGCTGATCACGAGCTTCACAAGGTGCATCACTAACCCTTGAACAACATCGACCCCTCGTTTGAGCGCAGCGCCTTGATCCGGCGCCGCTTGACGGAGCTTGAGCCCCGCAATGCCAAGAAATATTGCGAAGATCACCACAGCGATGACAGAGGTCGGCCGGTTCCCTGCAAGATCTGCAAAAATGTTTGTCGGGAAGAAACTGAGTAATAAAGAAGGGATCGAGAGATCAGCGACTGCGTCTTGGCGCGCGATCAATACTTCGGCTCGGGCCAATTCTCGCTCGCCTTGGACCAGCCCATCAGCGGACAAACCAAATCCGGCGGCGAGTAACGCTCCAATGACTGCCGCGATCATGGTGGTAGCTAGCAAAACGGCGAGCACGCTGCCACCCAATCGCCCCAAGGTGGACAGCTGTTCTAGTCTGAGCACGGCTGCGGTCATCGCCACCAACACGAGTGGCATAATGATCATCTTGAGCAGATTGACATAGGCCGAACCCACCAAGTTGGTCCACTGCAAAACCGACTGGGATTGCTCGGGTATGAGAAACGCTTGCAAGCCAGACCCAAGGATGAGACCCATGACAAGAGCGATAAGGACCCGGGTCGACAGCACCCACCCCCTTAGCTCAAGACTGACGAGCGAAGCAACAAGACCCAGGAACACCACAAGCGAAATCAACACCGGCTAACCCTCCAGATACTTCGTGTGCTAACGCTCGTCTCGAAGCGCCTGTTCGAGCGAACCCCTATCATCCGTCAAGATACCACGGCGACCACGCTACGATCAGCTTTTTCAGAATCGCAGCGCAGAGGCCAATGACAGTGACAGCTTGGGCCTACCCTTCGCTCACCTTAGCGAGGATAGCATTGAAGGTTGCAGAGGGTCGCATAGCCGTTGTAGCGAGCGACGGGTTCGGCTGGTAGTAACCACCAACATCCTGGGGAACACCCTGCGCGGCCAGCAATTCCTCGTTGATCCTGGCTTCGTTTTCGATCAACTCGTTCGCGATCGCGGCAAAGGTTTCCTGCAAATGAGGATCTCGAGACTGAGCTGCTGCGGCTTTCGCCCAATACAACGCCAGGTAGAAGTGACTGCCACGATTGTCGATTTCATTAACCTTGCGCGAAGGTGATTTGTTCTGCTCTAAAAACTCGGCAATCGCCGAATTCAGAGTCTCGGCTAGGATGTCGGCCTTTTCATTATCAAAGGTCGCAGCCAAGTGCTCGAGTGATGCACCGAGAGCCAGAAACTCACCGAGGGAATCCCAACGTAAATGACCTTCTTTCTCAAACTGCTGGACATGCTTCGGCGCTGAGCCCCCAGCACCCGTCTCAAACAGCCCCCCGCCATTAATGAGCGGCACAATCGAGAGCATCTTGGCGCTGGTCCCCAACTCCAAAATAGGAAACAAATCAGTCAGATAGTCTCGCAAGACGTTACCCGTTACCGATATCGTGCTCTCACCCCGTCTAATGCGTTCCAAAGAAAATTGAGTGGCTTCGGCAGGCGCCATCACGTGGTGCGTGATACCGCTCAAATCGTGCTGGGGGAGATATTCCTCGATCTTTTTTATGAGCTGCGCGTCGTGACCCCGAGCGGCGTCTAACCAAAATACGATGGGCCAGCCGGTTGCTTTAGCGCGATTCACGGCAAGTCGAACCCAATCTCGAATGGCGCCATCCTTAACCCGACACAGTCGCCAAATATCACCCGACTCCACCTGGTGACTGAGATGTACATGGCCGCTGGCATCCACAACAGAGACGGTGCCATTGGCCGGCATTTCGAAGGTGGTGTCGTGAGACCCATATTCCTCCGCCTTCTGCGCCATGAGTCCAACGTTTGGCACCGAGCCCATCGTGGTGGGGTCATAGGCCCCGTGCGCCTGACAATCTTTGATCGTCTCTGCATAGACTCGCGCATAACAACGATCAGGAATAACCGCCATCATGTCATGGAGTTCCCCATCGGGTCCCCACATCTGTCCGGATTCTCGAATCGCAGCGGGCATAGAAGCATCAATAATGATGTCGCTTGGCACATGAAGGTTCGTGATGCCTCGATCCGAATCCACCATGGCTTGGGCTGGCCCATCACTCAAACAACGATCGAGCGCAGCTTTAATTTCATTTTGTTGCGCTGCTGGTAATTGCAGAATCTTATCGTAGGCATCGCCGATCCCGTTGTTGGGGTCAACGCCAATGGATGCCAACACATCGCCATACTGATCAAACACTGCGCCGTAGTAGGCCCTAACCGCGTGACCAAACATAATGGGATCTGAGACTTTCATCATGGTCGCTTTGAGATGCAGCGACCAAAGCACGCCCTGGGATTTAGCCTCAGCGATCGTCTCTGACAAGAATGCGTTCAGTGCCTTCTCACTCATAAACGCTGCATCAACGACTTCCCCTGCATCTACGTTGATGCCTGTGGCAAGCGTCGCCTTCTCTCCAGCCTCGCCTTCGAACACGATGTCGAGTTGCGCCGCCTCACTCATGGTGACGGATTGCTCGGATCCGTAGAAGTCGCCCGCCTCCATGTGTCTGACGCTGGATTTTGACTCTGCAGACCAAACGCCCATCCGATGCGGGTGTTTTTGTGCATAGTCTTTGACCGCCTTAGCTGCTCTTCGATCTGAATTTCCCTCGCGAAGCACAGGATTCACGGCACTGCCTTTCACTCGATCGTAACGTGCCTTGTTCTCTCGATCCTCGTCAGTCTTGGGTTCATCTACATAATCTGGGAGCACATAGCCTTGCGCTCGCAACTCTTCAATCGTGGCCTGCATTTGCGGATTCGAGGCCGAAATGTTCGGCAACTTGATGATATTGGCCTCTTTTTCTTGAGTGAGACGACCCAGCTCAGCTAAGTGATCTGGGACCCGCTGCTCAGGTGTTAGATAGTCTGGAAACGCAGCCAGAACCCTGCCAGCAAGCGAGATATCCCACATTTCTACGTCTACGCCTGCAGTGTCAGTAAACGCTTTGATGATGGGTAACAGTGAGTAAGTCGCTAATCGAGGGGCTTCATCAGTCTCGGTGTAAATGATCTTCAAATTGTCAGTCATACAGGTTCCACAG
>CAYZUV010000136.1:0-6074 GCA_964481245.1 uncultured Pseudomonadales bacterium | reverse complement strand
TCGTTCCCAGCAACCAAGAGCTGAGAGATCACTGATAAACACTCTTCAATATTCATCGGCGTTTCGCCATCAGCCGAGGCATTCACGATATCTGAAAGGACATCATCGGTGGGTGATTGCTTTCGTGCTTCGATTTTTTCAGCGAAATAGTGTTGAAAATCAACGACGAGGCGCGCGGCATTGAGCGCGCCCTCTCGCGTTTGCCCAGCTGAAAAAGAATAAACGTTGGCGTCTGACCATTCTTTAAAAAGGTCCATGTCAGACAGCGGGACACCAAGTATGTAGGCGATCATCCTGACAGGCATAGGCACCGCGAACGCCGACATCCAATCGCATTCTCCTCGGTCGATGAACTGATCAATCAATTCGTGTGCAAGGGTCTCAATGTATGGCTGAAGTTTTGCCACATTGCTCGCCGAGAATGGTTTCTGACAGAGCGAACGATATCGTCGCTGCCGGGGTGGATCAGCCGTCAGCATGGTGTTCACGCTCCTAAATCCACGCTTCATGATCGCTTCCATCTCAGGGTCCCGCTGCTGCGTATTGCCTGCTTGAATCATCGAGAATTCATTAGAAAACAACTTTTCATTCTTGGTGACTTCAACGACCAAGTCATAATTTGAAATGAAATAGACCCCGGTATTCGGGCAGTGATAGACCGGCGCTTCTTCCCGTAATCGCTGATTGAATGCGTAAGGGCAGGCTAGGACCTCGGGATCCAGAGGATTAATGTCGCTGAGTGATTGGGCCATCGCTATGCCTCTTTGTGAAATTTGAGTTTGAACCAGGTGGTGATTTTAAAAATAGGAATCAGGAGCGGGAGGATTTTGAGTATCTTCTCCACATCCCAATCCTCGAGCGCGGCCTCCAGCCTTGAGTACATCGCATGAAAAAGTGGCGCCGCTCGATCGGAGGATTGGTCGATTTCATCCATGCTCATTGAGAACATTAAAAGTGTTACCACGAGATTGAGCTGATACTCGCTCATCATGGCTTTGTAGGAATAGCCTTTGACACCGCGCTCGAGCAGGCGTTCGTGGTAAATCGACAGCAGCATTTCCTCCCCATCGCGGCGGGTTTCAATGTCGATACTTTGCGTGAGCCAGCGGGCAATGTCCGTCATGGGTTGACCCATACCGCAGGTTTGCCAATCGATAATGATGGGCTCGGGCTCACCCTCGGGAAAAAAAATATTGTCTGACCTTAGATCCCCATGGACCAGCGTGTAAGGAAAGGGCGGCGGGGGTTCGATCTTACACAGGGCGGGTAATCGTGGCAGCAGCCGTTTCATGTTGGGATAGGCGTCAAATCGCCCAGTCACCTCGGCGTCAAGGATGCTGGCCTCGAGTAGAGCCAAGCTTTCTGAAACAGGTTGGACATGAGTAATTGGGCTTGGCCAGGAAAGCGACTTGAGCTTGGGCGAGTTCCACCAATGCGCGTGGAGATCGGCAAAGGCACGCATCACTTTTGCTGACTCATCAAAGGAACACCCTTGGACCTGATCCACAGGGACTGCAGGCGCTAAGTCCTCTAGCAGCATCGAAAAGCGATTATCGAGAGTTTCAGCCTGCCAGCTATAGCACCGCGGCACTCTAACGCCGCAATCTGACGCGCAATCTTGATAAAAGCCAATCTCTCTCCCGTAATAGTTCATTCGAGTCGCCAGGTCTCGCGTGGCCTGCATAGGCGAGGAGAGTTTGACAATGACTGACTCGGGCAGAGGGCCGCTGACTGATTGTCCTTCGAGGTCCACTCGTCCTAGGGTGGCCATGAACCCCTCGCCTTGCCCAATTTGAGTCACGGAAAAATTGTTGACCTTTGCCCCTTCAAAGTCGCGAGCCAGTTGGCTTGATAGCCAATCGGCACTGACGTCATCGAGCTCGAGTGGGAAATTAGGCTTGCTGGGCATTGTCGGGCCGGTTGGATTGATTCTTCAGATGGTGTGGCAAGTGGGCGTATTCATTGAGTGTCAAGATTGTGGGTTCCTGTTCAAAGGTTAACTCGGTGATTGCAGCGTTGTGCATGAGGTACTTGGGGCCAAACCGTGGTCCCGAACCCAACAGCGCGGATAAGCCATTGGCAAACGCACCGCCGTGGCCCACCAAAATCAAATTTTGACCAGGGTGCTCACCAAGCAATCGGAGCATAGCCAATTTGACGCGTTCTGAGATATCAAAGGGTGACTCTCCACCATGCTCTCGAAAATGATCGTCTTGTATGGATTTTACGGCGTAGCCCCGTTCGTGCATCTCGAGGTAAGTGATGCCCTCCCATTCACCTAAATCGCATTCGACGAGGTCGGCTTCAATTGAAATAGGAAGCTGAAGAGTATCAGCAATAAGGTTAGCGGTTTCCAATGCTCGACCAAGGGGTGAGCTTACGATGTGATGGTAATCGGTCCCTCTCGTCTTGAGGGCCTGGGCGGTCGCCTGTACTTGAGCGATGCCTCGATCATTCAGTGGGGACTCCAGACGGCCGTAGGCAAGTTGGGCCTCGTTCGCGACGGTCTCACCATGGCGAATTAGGGCGACCCGCTGCCCTGTCATTGGGGTTGACCTTCCCAATAGGGCGCTCGCAGTTTGCGCTTATTGATTTTGCCCATGGTGTTGCGACCCAGGTCAGAGACGAACTCGACCGTCTTCGGGCACTTGTAATGCGACAAACGGTCGCGACAGAAATGAATGATCTCATTGCCATCGGCACTGGCGCCTTCGCGCAGGATGACGAGGGCTTTCAATTCCTCACCCATTTCTGGGTGCGGCACACCGATACAGGCTACATCGAGGATCGCCGAGTGATCGATGAGCACTTGTTCAGCTTCCGCGGGATAAATATTGACGCCCCCGGAAACGATCATGTCGCTGAATCGGTCGGTGATATAGACGTAGCCTTCTTCATCCATGTAGGCGATCTCGCCCAAGGTGAAGACGCCGGGTCGAATATGAGCGGCAGCGGATTTCTCAGGATCATTGTGGTAGACGACCCCACGACCGGTGGCATCTTCGAAAAAGAGGCGTCCTTCCGTGTTCGGGGGTAGGGGTTGATCGTTGTCATCCAAAATCATCGCGGTGAAGGGCGGTAAGCTTTTGCCGACGGACCCTGGGTGTAGCAGCCATTCTTCTGACGTGATCATGCACGTGGTGCCGACTTCAGAAGCGCCATAGGCATCCCTGAACACGGGACCAAACCATTCGATCATGGCGCGTTTGACATCAACAGGGCATTTGGCCCCGGTGTGACTCACGCTGACCATACTGGAGATGTCGTAACGCGATTTAACCGCGTCAGGCAATGCCAGCAAGCGAACAAAGTGGGTGGGCACCATGATAGTCGAGGCGGTTTTGTAGGTATCGATCGCACGAAGCGTATTTTCAGCGTCAAAGCGAGTCAGGATGACCGACGGTGCTCCGGCAGCGAGCAGTCGCGCGCCGCTGAGCGGGCCCGTGTGGTACATAGGGCCGACGACAAGGTGCGGGCCAAGCTCAGCCATAGGATTGGCCCCAAGGTTATCGAGGTGTTCAGCGACGGTGTCGCCCCCTGCGAACATGGTGGGTGGAAGATGGGTTCCCTTTGGACGGCCTGTAGTGCCTGAGGTGTAGAGGAGGTTCGGCCTCGGCGCGACCGAAGTGTCAGGCTCCTCAGGGCTGCTATTTGCGAGCCAGGTCGACCAATCGATCAATTCAAAGGCAGGCGAGCGCCACCCAACGACCTGAGGCACGCCGGCCATTGCAGCGGCCTCAAGGCCTCTCTCTGCCGTCTCGGGTCCGACGAAAAGCAGCTGCGTACCAGAGTCCTCTAGGATATAAGCCACTTCTTCCGCAGTGAGATGAAAGTTGACGGGGACGACGGACGCGCCGCCAATCAGGCCACCCAGGTTAGCGAGCGCCGTCTCACAGGCATTTTCAGCAAAGACGGCCATTCGCCGGTCCTCACCGAGCGCTGTTTGTCTGATGGCATTGGCTGCCCGGTTAAGAATATCGTCAATCTCGAGCCAGGTGAGTGCGGTGAGCGGGTCTCTGAGCGCGATTTCGTCGGGGCGGGCGATTCCGATGGGTTTTGCAAACTGTGTCATATTAAGCGAGTGCCTCTTCTACCGCACGAATGCGAACCGGAATGGCGCTCATTCGCGGCATGCCGGTGATGGGATTGAATGTTCGATTGTCATCGACCAGCCGATTGGTGCTGGACCCTTGGGATCGTACAGATCCTCCGTTGTCAGGTAAATCACCCCAGGCATGGGCCATCGAAATGACCCCTGGTTTGACGTCGCTCGCGGCTTCAACAATACCGAGTAATGCGCCTGCAGCTGACTCGATCTCAATCATCATGCCGCTTGAAAGATGAAAGGATTCTAGATCTTGCGGGTTCATATAGGCTGGGTTGGTGGTGCCTTTGGCGCGCAAAGATTCCAGCTGTTGCCCAGAGGAATTGAATACATGTTTGAGGCGTCGGCTGATGAGCAGGTGCGTGTAGGTTTGATTGTGATCGATGATCGCAGAACCCTCGCGAGCGGGTTCCATTGCGAGCGCTTTGAGCTCGCTGGGAATATCCGCGGGAAGGAGCTGAAATTTGGCTTGGTTCAGGCTGGTCGATTCTGAGACCGTAACTTGAACATCCTCAAATACGTGTCCGCGACCTTGATCTCTGATGGTTTCTAACGCAATGGGTGCCGCATGGGTTAAGCGTTTCAGAATCTCGAATTTGGTGGGTCTCTCGGTGAGGGATACGGCGCCGCCTGGCAGCTCGAGCGGCGTACCCATTCGACTGGCCATTTCCCAGTAGATTTCCCATTCCTCCCGACTCTGCTCGTTACGAGGTAAAACGGCTTTGGTGTAGTGGCAGTAGGGCACGTCATACCAAGTGTCAGTGAGTAAGGTCACGTCGTCTCGCTCAAGTGACAGGGTTGGCGCCACAATATAATCGGCGAGTTTGGCGGTGGCGGAGTGATAGAGGTCGACGCAGACGAGAAGGTCGAGCTTCTTCATCGCTGCCAGGGTTTTGTCTTGATCAGGAAAGGCGACCATGGGATTGCCGCCCAAGCAAATAAGCGCTTTGATCTGGCCTTCGCCCTCGAGCAGGATTTCATCATTAAGCGCTGCCGTGGGCATTTCCCCCAATATTTCGCCCAGACCCCGAACTCGGGACCGAGGCCCTTTCCCGTACGCTGGATTCGCCTCAAGGACCTTTGCCTCTCGCTTGCGCACAGGCTGCAGAACGCCCGGGTTGGGCACCCGTTCGCCTAATCGGTTGACTCGCCCGCAGATCGTGTTGAGCGCGCACACCAAGTGCTCAGTCAAGATGGGTCTTGGCGACATATTGGGCCCAGTCCCGGTCACCGCGACGCCTCGTTTGGCTCCCGCAAAGGTCTCGGCTGCAAATTGGATGTCGTTCGGATCTAGCTCGCAGCGCTTCGCGGCATAATCGAGCGTGAACGGCTCGACCAGTTCAGTCAGCGCTTCGAGGTCGGCAACATGAGCGGCGCAGAACTCAATGTCATGCAAGCGCTGTGTGAGAAGGTGTCGGATCACCGCTGCGAGAAACGTGGGATCCTCCCCAGGGCGAATTTGGAGATGTCGGGTGGCGCGCTTAGCCACTTCGGTTGCCCTTGGATCAACCACGATGACCTTCATGCCGCGTTTCATTTCGTCTCTGAGACGGGCATAGGGGCTAAATGGAGGAATACCTCCGAAAGGCGTGTACTGAGACACCACGGGGTTGTTGCCAATAAGCATGCAGACGTCCGCGCCTGTGAAGGCATGGGTTCCGCCTTCCCAGGTGCCGAATTGGGATTGGGCGATCTTACGGTGGGGCTGATCAATGGTTACCGACGTGTAATAACTGTCAGAGCCTATGGCTTTATGCCACGCCTTGGCGACATGAAGCGCAGCCGAATTTTGGTACCCATAAGATCCAACATAAGTGGCTACTGCTCGTGGTCCGTAGGTCTCGATGATGGATCGAACACGCTCGGTAATCTCGTCCATGGCCAGCTGCACGTCGATGGGTTGAAACGCGCCATTTGAATCGCGCTTTAAGGTCTCTCGAATGCGTTTGGGCGTGGCGAATTGCTCAGG
>CAYZUV010000135.1:4367-6188 GCA_964481245.1 uncultured Pseudomonadales bacterium | reverse complement strand
CCCCCAATGGCAGAAGAGTGAGACACTTCGCGTGATCAACATTTGTAACGATCACAGCGATCAGAGCCTGGGTTATTACGCGTCACTGCTCGCCGCCGCGAGAAATCACCGAATCATGCCGGACGTGATCGCGATCAAAGACTGGGTCTCCCATTCGACGAGAAAGCGACTTTCTGAGCGGTACACCGACGCTATCAACGAAGCGTTGGAAGCGATTGATGGTGACGAATTCGAATTACCTGTGATTTTCGAGCGGGCCACAAATCCCAAAAATGATGACCTCGCTAAAAAACTATCGAGGTCTCTGGGCTCACCGTTACTCAAAGTGCGATTTCGAAAAGATACAAGCGATTCAGCGCCCGCGACTTGGCATATTCAGAGCGTGAGGGCACTCAGCCTGCGCGAGACGGTTAAAAAATATCAGACCACGCTGGATAGAGCCGTCCCCACGTTCTTCGCAAAAAGAAGATTTCAAAATATCGAACTTCCCAGCTACCGCTATGACCTCGCCATCTTGGTGAATCCCGAAGAGGAGAACCCTCCTTCGTGTCACGAGGCACTTCAACGCTTGCAAAAAGCCGCAGAGAGGAAAGGCTTTTACGTCGAGCAGATCACCGCTAAGGATCGAAAGCGAATTAACGAATTCGATGCCTTGCTGATTCGAGAAACAACAGCCGTTAATCACCACACCTACCGTATCGCCCGAGAAGCGGTAACGGAGGGGTTGGTGGTGATCGACGATCCTTGGTCTATCTTGAGATGCGCCAATAAAATTTTCCTGTACGAACGCCTCACCCGAGCGCGCATCTTGCAGCCCAAGGCCTGGCTGTTTTATGTCAATAAAGATTGGCGTCTTAGCTACCCTAATCTTCCCTTTCCCTTAGTCATCAAACGGCCTGAAGGCTGTTTTTCTAAAGGTGTTTTCCGAGTCGAGAACGCAAAAGAACTCGATCAGCTGCTCGCTACCCTCTTCAAAGAGATGGATGTTGTGATTGGCCAAGAGTTTTTGCCCTCAGACTTCGACTGGCGCATTGGCATCCTGAACAACAAACCCCTGTTTGCTTGTCAGTACTTCATGGCGACTGGCCACTGGCAGGTCTGTAACTGGGCGAGCGAGGATGGAGGTGAAGATGGGTTTCATCTCTTTGGTGATTCAAAGTGCATTCCAATTCCTGAGGTGCCCAAGGCCGTGATCCAAACAGCGAAACGCGCGGCAGCCTGCATAGGGGATGGTCTGTATGGCGTGGATCTCAAAGAATCAAACGGGCGCGTTTATGTGATCGAGGTGAACGACAATCCCAATATCGAAGTCGGTATTGAGGACATTATCGAGGGTTACTCGCTTTACGAGCGCGTGGCTGAAGATCTTGCTCGACGTATTGAAGAGAAACGTGAAACCGCCGCATCGGTCAAAGCCCGATGATTCATCCCAACACAGCGTTAAGATGGATTGACGATCGAATTGGCTTCGGCGTCTTTGCAACCGAGGCGCTCCCAATGGGCACCCTGCTCGTCATTCCCGACGTTTTCGACCAACGCATTTCGCTTGCCTCTTACCTCGCGCTCGATCCACTGCTGCAATCGCGGGCAGGCCATTTTATGTACCGAGATACAGAGCAGACGGTGCTACTCAGCTGGGACCATGCTCGATATCTCAATCATTCCTGTAACGCCAACAGCCTCTTGACGCCCTTTGGGTTCGAATTGGTTGTGAGGGACATCGCGCCGGACGAAGAAATCTGCACGGATTATGGCGCTTTGAATCTGCTCGAACCTCTGACGCTCGATTGCAACTGCCGTCAATGCCGAATCACGCTTTAC
>CAYZUV010000135.1:0-4267 GCA_964481245.1 uncultured Pseudomonadales bacterium | reverse complement strand
GAGTCGATAACCTTCATGACTGAGCGGCATTGACCGTATCCGCTCGCCCGTCGCCGCGTAAATTGCATTGGTCACAGCTGGCGCCAAGGGCGGCAAAGCGGGCTCACCCAGGCCCGTTGACGGGTTATCACTTTGGATAAAGTGCACGTCGATCAAAGGCGTTTGGCCAATGCGCATCACGGGGTAGTCGTCAAAGTTATGCTGATCAATCACGCCATTGGTCATGGTGATTTCTTGGAGTGCCATGGTGCTTAAACCATCCACCACCGACCCTTGGACCTGACTGATTGCACCACTCATGTTAATGATCGGACCCACATCCACCGCCACCGTGACTCGATCAACTGTGAAGTTTTTCTTTGAATCAACAGTCACTTCAGCGACTTCAGCCACGTGTGCCGCATGACAGAAGTAAAAGGAAAGCCCAAGGCCCCGGCCTTGTGGCATGGATCGCCCCCAACCCGCTTTCTCGGCGGCGAGCTTGATGACATCAATGGCTCTCCCTGTATTCATCGCGTTCACATTGCCTTCATCAAGCCAGCGCGGTTTACCCATGAGCTCAATCAGAAACTCAACGTGGTCGCGTCCCGCGAGTTCTGCGAGCTCATGCAAGAAGCTTTGCTCCGCAAACGCGTTGGTGTTCGACCCAGGCGCCCGCCATGCACCACACGGCGTTCTGATATCCATCATGGATTGTCGGACCCGCGTTTGCTTCATTGCGCTCATCGTGAACTCGTTGCCGCGCAAACCCGAGCCAATCACAGGCTGCCCGCCTTTTGAAAAGCCAATGTAATGCTGCTCGAGGGCGGCGACCTGGCCCTCAGGATTGATAGCGCCCTTAAATCGCTCGAAGCCCCCAACGCGAAAGAAATCATTGTGGATGTCATCGGTTCTGGTCCAGGTCAACTTCACCGGAACCCCCGCGCGATGAGAAATCGCCATGGCCTCAGCAGCAAAATCGTGAACCGCGCGACGACCGAACCCACCCCCCATTCGCGTGCCATGCACTTCCACGTTCTCAGGGGCAACGCCTAATAGGTTGGCAGCGATCTCCACCACTTGCCCGGGGAATTGGCTGGGCACCCAAATTTCCATGCGGTCCGGCTCACCCGCCCCACCTTTTCTGAAATCCACCGTGCAATTCATGGGTTCCATACAAACATGTGCGACATAAGGGAACTGGTAAAACGCATCGATGACTTTGTTGTTTTGATCGGCAAACGCGGCGTCTACTTGATCGCTGTCCTTTTTCGTTTCGCCGCTTGCCTCCAAGGCTATTTTTCGACCCTCTTCGACCATCGTGGTCCAAGTGTCCGTTGAAGCGCTCGATTCATCCCAAACAACCTTCAATTTGGCTTTCGCTGCGAATACTGACCACGTATCGTCACCCACAATCGCGACACCGCCTTGGAGCTCGGCGAGACCTTTGAGAAAGGGCATCGACGCTTTGCCTGATCGCGCGTCCGGCTGAAGAATAAAGGCATCGACCACGCCGGGAAGTGCTTTGATCTCCGCTTCATTGAAGCTGACCGCGACGCCACCAATTTTCGGGCACCGGGTGTATGACGCGTATTTCATACCCGGCACATCGACATCGATCCCAAATTCACTTCGGCCGGTTGCAATGACGAGGTTGTCCACGCTGCTGATGGCCTGACCAATAATGGTGTAGGACCTAGGGTCTTTGAATGACAACATCTCTGGATCTGGAACTGGCTGTCTTACAGCAGAGGCAGCCAGCTGACCAAAGGTGAGACTTTCACCCGAGGCATGAATAACTTTGCTATCTCGCGCTTCGAGCTCCTCTCGGTTGACCTCCATCGATTTGGAAGCCGCGCTGATCAGCATTTCCCTCGCAGACGCACCCATACGCCGCATGATGTCGAAATTGCGCGGGACAGAGGTCGACCCTCCTGCGCCCTGCATCCCAAATTTCTTGGGATCAATGGGGGCATCCAAAACCACCACGTCTTCCCACTTTGCGCCCATCTCCTCCGCAATCACCATGGGGAGGGTCGTTTTGATGCCCTGACCCATTTCTGGCGTGGCTGAATAGATGGTGATCTGCCCGTCTGAAGCGATTTTGATGTAAGCGTTGAGTTCCTTTGAACCAACCAATGTGCCCAGCTCTTCGCCTAGTAAAGACGCGGGTAGGCTCATTTCCAGTAGAAACCCGCCGCCGGTGAGCGCAGAGGCTTTTAAAAACGACCGACGATTCAAGGTATGGGTCATGCCGCGCCTCCTTTGTCTGCGTTATAAAAGGACGCCGCGGTATGAACTGCTGCACGAATTCGAATGTAGGTTCCGCAGCGGCAGTAGTTACCCGCCAATGCTTCGTCGATGTCGTCATCTGAGGGGGACGAGTTGCTTGCTAGAAGTGCTGCAGCACTCATGATTTGGCCCGACTGACAATAGCCACATTGGGGCACATCATGCTCCATCCAAGCAGTCTGCAAAGGGTGCAGGCTGCCATCACCCGCGAGCCCTTCAATGGTCGTGACGGCCCCAGCCACAGCTGAGATAGGCAAGACGCAAGAACGAACGGGCAACCCATCAATATGCACCGTGCAAGCGCCGCATTGCGCGATGCCACACCCATACTTGGTACCTGTGAGTTTCAATTTGTCCCGCAGCACCCAAAGTAGCGGCATGTCTGGCACTACATCGACTTCAAGGTTTTCGCCATTCACGTTCAGTTTGTATTTACTCATTCAGATTCCTACTCGGTTGGTCACACAAGCGCCAAGGCAACACTCGGCATACTGTTCTTTCTCTGTTGGCTTATCCGTGTTCGGGTTTCACTCAATCCTACCTCTGGCCTCGTAGACTGATGCGTGGGCGCGCCGCGCCAGGATTAGTTTCTATCAACCATGTCCTTATCCAGCCTGCGCCAGGTGAGTAAAAAGAACAATCCGCCTACGCCATAGATGATGGCCATTAAGACCATCGAAGACTGCAGGCTCTGCGCGTATACCTCACCACACACGCTCTGGAAGTTCGCGCTTAACTCGCCAATCGCACGGGGATGACATTGGTTTCGAACAAGATCTTCGGCAGCAACCCCAAGTTCGGCGATACCTCGAGCAAAGAATACGTCTGAGGTATAGCCGATAAAGAGCGGACCAAAGCCATAGCCAAGTAAATTCGCGATGAAGAGCAGCACCGCGATCGCCATGGCTCGCACCCGCATGCTCACCACGCCCTGACCTATCGTGTATTGCGCGGTGATGTACCCATATTTCACGAACCCGCCAATAATCAAACCAATCGCTGCGAGCATGAGGTTTTCTGTTGTAAAGGCAAACACATAAAACGGGATCGACAGAACCAGACCCAGCGCCGGCACCCAGGCGATGGCGCCAGGATGGGTTTTATAGAGCCTCGTTGCCAACCAGCCCGTCACAAAGGTACCAATGGCGGCTGAAAGGGCCACCGGGGTATTAATCCAGATGGCCGCTTCACCGGTTGTGATTCCATGCGTACGGACGAGAAATATGGACTGAAAAGAAGAGATGCCATACCCACAAAATGCCGCGATGGTTGCCCCTCCTGTCATCCACCAAAATGCAGGCTTTTCGAGCAATTCATTGATGGCTTCGCGAAGTGGGACGGGTTCGCTTGCTTGCACGCCTTTGGGGTCTGTAAAACCACGAGGCGGCTCTTGCACCGTCAGCTTGAAAATAGCCGCGATTAACAGTCCCGGTAATCCAACAACGAAGAATGCCGTTCGCCAGTCGTAGGCATCGGTCACCCAGCCGCCAACCAGATTGGCAAACATGCCGCCTAAGGTAACCCCCATGGAGTACACCCCAAGCGCTTGAGATCGGTCGCGCGGTGCGTAGTAATCTGCGATCAGCGAATTCGCGGGCGGCGTACAACCCGCCTCACCAATGCCCACCCCGACCCGACAGGCAAGCAAGACCCAAAAAGCGCCGATCGTGATAGAGCCGATGGTGATCTCAGTCGCGAGCCCGCAAAGCACCGTCATCATCGACCAAAGCGCAACGCAGACTGTCATAATCCAAACTCGGTGATTCGCATCTGCAAAGCGAGCGAGCGGGATACCCACAAACGTGTACAGCAACGCGAACCCGAACCCCGTCAAAAGCCCAAACTCGGTATCGGAAAGCCCGAGCTCAGGCACAAGTTCAGGACCCACCACTGCAAGCAAACCGCGATCGACGAAGTTCAATATATAAATCAGCGTGAGCGCAGACAGCACATAGGTTCGGTACTGATAAGTCCCGAATCCGAGATTTTGGTCCGT
>CAYZUV010000134.1:0-6304 GCA_964481245.1 uncultured Pseudomonadales bacterium | reverse complement strand
CTATCGACTATCGTCTGATGGCTGATGGCCCTGCACAACGCTTCGCGCCTGCAGACAGGTCGAATTGCCCTCAGCCCTTGCGCAACCACTACAAAATTCGTCATCAAAGAAATCAATCTGCGCCCATTGACCGTGACTATCAGGATTAACCACTCCGCTTAAAATGCCGTAAACTCGTCGATCACTCGATGAATCCATCTATTTTTTGGGAGTCATTCTGCATGGACCACGTCAATGTCATCATCGTCGGGGCCGGCCTATCCGGAGTTGGGGCCGCCGTTCATCTCAGGCAAAAATGCCCAAGCAAAACGTTCACATTGCTCGAAGGTCGAGACAGCGTTGGCGGCACTTGGGACCTTTTTCGTTACCCGGGCATTCGCTCAGACTCTGACATGCACACCCTTGGCTACAACTTCAAACCTTGGACGGAAGCCAAGGCGATTGCGGATGGCCCGTCCATTCGCAAGTACGTCAATCAAACGGCCGATGAATTCGCTGTGCGCGAACACATCCGCTTTGGGCACAAGGTGACCCGAGCGGCCTGGAGTAGCGACGCCGGGCACTGGGCCGTCACCAGCACGCTAAGCGACGGCAGCGAGGCAACCGTCACTGGCGATTTCCTGTTTATGTGCGGCGGCTACTACAACTACGACGAAGCATATCGCCCCGAGTTTGAAGGCCAAGAGGCCTTCAAGGGCCAAGTGATTCATCCCCAATTCTGGCCAGAAGATCTCGACTACGCTGGCAAGCGTGTCGTGGTGATTGGCAGTGGTGCCACCGCCATGACCTTGGTGCCTGCCATGGCCGAGAAAGGCGCGCAAGTCACCATGGTGCAGCGCTCACCCACTTATGTGGTTTCACGCCCGGCCGAAGACCGCATTGCCAACTCGCTGAGGAAGGTACTGCCAGACAGTTGGGCGTACGCAATTACCCGCTTGAAAAACACCACGCTCAGCGGCTATTTCTACAATCGAACGCGAACGGCACCCGAGAAGGTTAAAAACGAGCTTCTCGGTATGGCCAAGAACGCCATCGGCGAAGACATGGTGGCCAAGCACTTCACACCCAGCTACAACCCCTGGGATCAACGGATGTGTCTAATCCCGAATGGCGACTTGTATCAAGCGCTGAATAATGGCTCCGCATCCGTTGTAACCGGCGACATCGCCAGCTGGAACGAGCGCGGCCTAACAATGACCGACGGCACTGAAATCGAGGCAGACATCATTGTCACCGCGACAGGCTTGAAATTAATCGTAATGTCCGGCGTCGAATTTGAAGTGGACAGCAAAGCGGTGCGCTTCCCCGAAACCTTCACTTACAAGGGCATGATGTACTCCACCATCCCCAATATGGCGCAAACGTTTGGCTACATTAACGCTTCTTGGACCCTGCGAGCGGACCTCACAGCGGAATACGTTTGCCGGTTGCTCAACCACATGGACAAGATCGGTGCCAAGGTCGTCACACCGACGCTCCGTCCAGAAGACCACAACATGCCAGCAAGAGACTGGATTGAGGACTTCACGCCGGGTTACATGCAGCGGATGATGCATCTCTTCCCCAAGCAAGGGTACGGGCCCTGGTGTAACACGCAGAATTATCGTCTGGACAAGCGCATGATTCGCAAAGCACCCATTGAGGACGATGCGCTGATTTTCTCAAATCCAGAGACTGCGAAAGCCGCCTAAGGATCAGAGACGTCCATTCAAAGAAACCCCGCACCGCGGGGTTTCTCATTTAGGGCAATAGCATTTTTACGCGATCGTCCGCGGATTGACCTGCCGAGGCGCTTGGGTGATTCTTGAGCGCTCTCACCATAGAAGGACGTTAAGGTGCCGGTTAACCCACAGACAGCTGAATTCCTCGCGATGCTCGCCGCCAACGCGCCTGCCGACCCACCCCCACAGACGCCAGAAGTCTCAAGGCAAGGGTACCTAGGGATGGCCGAAGTTTTCGGCCCAGGCCCCGAACTTGCCTCAGTGAGCGATCAGCTTGTGCGGTCGGCCGCGGCAGATATTCCCATCCGAATCTATAAAGATCATGACTCAGTCAGCGCACCCTGCGTGATCTATCTGCACGGCGGGGGTTGGGTTATCGGAGATTTAGATACCCACGATAAAGAATGTCGCTACCTTGCCCAAAAAGCCAAGTGCACGGTGATTGCCGTGCATTATCGCCTCGGCCCAGAAGCGCCTTTCCCAGCGGGCCACGCAGACTGCCTTGAAGTGCTGCGGGCCGTGACCGGACACCCTGAAGATTATGGGATCGATGCCCGCAAGGTTGCCGTGGCGGGCGACTCCGCAGGCGGGAACCTAGCGGCCTATCTCGCTATTGCCGCGCGCGATGAAGGCATTGCACTTGCGCTCCAAGTCCTGCTCTACCCCGTGACGGACGCAAGATCCTACCTTCGCAGCGTCGAACATTTTGACTATCCATCCATCCACGAGAATGCAGACGGGCCATTGCTCACGCTCGAAGGCATGCGGTTTTTCGCTGAGAACACGCTGCTCAGTGCCGACCCTGCGAAAGAGGCTGAAGACTGGCGAATTTCTCCCATTCTGGCGGAAAGCCTCGAAGGCGTTGCGCCCGCCGTTGTTGCCACATGCGAGTTAGACCCACTGAGAGACGAGGGCAACCGCTATGCTGAACGATTGATGACGGCTGGTGTTAAAACCGAGCTCACCCAATGGGCGGGCCAACCCCATGTATTATTCCAAATGTCGACGATCACTGACGATGGCATGAAGCTGATGAACCATGTGGCCGCTAAGCTCACGGAAGCCTTTGGATCAGCATCGTGAGAGGGACGCCGGTTGCGCTGGTCACTGGCGCTGCGCGCGGCCTCGGCCTTGCGATGGTCGAGCGGCTGCTCGATGAGGGCTATCGCGTCATGGCCGCAGATCTTGCAGCCAGTGGCGAGCATTGGAACTATGAGCTGGGTGATATTGGTGCTCTTGCTGCGCGACATGCTGACGACGATGAGGATCAACTCAGAACCTGCGCACTAGATGTCACGAACGCCGCCTCTTGCCAAGCGGCCGTTGCCGCAACGATCAATCACTTTGGCCAACTTGATTTGTTGGTCAACAACGCCGGGGTCGTGGATTCTGGGCCAATCGAAACCTTCTCTGAAGCCGCGTGGGATCGCATCTTTGCGGTGAACACCAAAGGCATTTTCTTAATGACCCAAGCAGCGGTAGAGGCCCTTGCGCAAGCCGATAACGCATCCGTTGTGAATACAGCATCCATCGCGGGTAAGAAAGGTGTGCGACATATGGCGGCTTACTGCGGCTCTAAATTCGCTGCAATTGGTGTCACGCAATCGCTTGCGCAGGAACTCGCGCCAAGGGGCATTCGGGTCAACGCGATTTGCCCGGGCATCGTGGGCACGGCCATGTGGTTGGAGCATCTGATGCCGAAAGCGCAATCTGCATCAAATGAAGTTCCAGAGTTCTCAAGCTATGTAAGCCAGTTGATTCCTATGGGCGAACCACAAACTGCTGAGGATATGGCCGATGCCGTCGTCTACCTCGCGCGCGCTAAAAACGTCACCGGCATTGCGCTCACTGTCGCTGGCGGTATGGAAATGAATTAGGAGGCCAAATGTTGGATTCACTCTTATTAGAGGCGCTCACCGCCCTTGATACGCCGACGATCTGCAACGCGCTCGAGGTGGTTGAACCCAAGCGGCGAGGTCATGGCTATAACATTCGACCGTTTGTTTGTGCACACCCTCAGCTCAAACCCATCGTGGGTTACGCGAGAACTGCGCGCATTCGAGCGCAACATGCCCCGAGCCACTCGGCCAACATGATCGAGTACTACCGCTACATTCAGGAAGGTGGCCCGCAGCCGTCCATCGTTTTAATCGAAGACTTAGACGACACCCCGGGTTATGGCGCTTTTTGGGGAGAGGTCAACACCAACGTCCATTACGGGCTCGGCTGCCTCGGGGTCGTGACCAATGGCAGCGTGCGCGATTTACCCGACGCGCAAGCGCAATTTCAAATGCTCGCCGGCATGGTGAACCCCTCCCACGCCTTTGTGCATGTGGTGGATTTTGGAGGGCCAGTCACGCTACATGGTATGGAAGCCAAGCATGACGATCTCATTCACGCAGACCAACATGGCGCGGTGGTGATTCCCGAAGCAAGCGTTGAAGCGGTGATTGCCGAAGCCAAAACGATTGCGGCACGCGAACACGTCCTCATCTCCGCCGCGCAGCAGCCCGGGTTCAGCATCAGCGACATCGAAGACGCCTACGCCAAAATGGCAGACATCCACTAGCGAACCGTTCTCTGGCTTGAGCGATCAACGCCACGGGGCAAGGGGACCTTTGGCCAGATGAAACTGACTCAATTTTTGGGCGCTCAGCTTTCAACGTGCGCCCGACTTAACGCCAGGTTAGCAAATGCCAGACTCCAAGGGGATCCCAACCGGCCGGGGAGTGCCGGTTGGAATCCAGGTTGAGGGCTGGGGGGTCCTCGGGAGAAACGGAACGAACTTTAGCCACGAGCCATTAAGCGGATGTGAGGCTCCCGTTAAGAATTGAACAAGATGCTAGCGCTTGAGCCAGCCGCATGCGCTTGTCGACGTCGCTTGCTTAACTTTTTGCACGCGTTTTCGGATCACCTTACTTAGACCCTCACTTGATCTAAGTCCCTGTCATCTACGCCAGGGAGTCCCCTGATCTGGGAAGGCCAGTGCGCGCGAGCGCGTGCCGGTTAAACTCGGGATTTCAGATGGTTGAATCCCCAGAAAAGGGGTAGCGCCCGATAGCCAAGACGCAGTGAGTGCAGGTGCACTCCCGTCAGGGGTTAGAAAGATTCATGGGGTTGCCCGCAACAGGCTAATCGATCAACGTCTGGTAAACCCTTGCTCTCAATTCACGACGGAGTGGATAAGTTGACGACGGCATAAGCTGCGTCAGAAACACCACGTACAGGTCCTCCGTCGGATCGATCCAGAAAAAAGTACTGGCTGCGCCGCCCCAGTGATGCTCCCCAGCTGACGTCACGATATTCGCCGTCGCGGGGTCAATCACCACGGCCCAGCCAATGCCAAACCCGATGCCTTCATAAGTCGTTTCGCTCCAGATGGGTTGGCCCATGGCCGCCATATCTCGATTCTCAGGCAGCTGATTAAGTCGCATGAATTCGAGCGTTTTGGGGGAGAGAATTCGGTTGCCCTCGAGCGCTCCGCCGCCCAAGAGCGCCGAGCAAAAACGGCCATAGTCCGCGAGTGTGGATACAAGGCCGCCGCCGCCGGACAAATAAGCGGGCGTATCCCGATACGCGCTGGTCGTCATATCATCCAGCCGTTTGATGCCCGGCAAGCGATCCTCAAAGGGGCTCGCCAGCGCGCCACCCAGGACTGCACCGTTGGTCGGCCCATACATTGAGCAAAAACGAGCAAGCTCACTTTCCGGCACTGAGAACCCAGAATCTTTCATGCCCAGCGGCTTGAAAATACGGTCGGCAAAAAAGTCCGCGAGGGACTGACCGGACCAAATTTCGACAAGCCGCCCCAACACATCCGTCGAGACACTGTAATTCCACTGTGTGCCAGGCTGACATAAGAGCGGCACTTCAGCGAGTTTATTGACCCATGTTTCCAGGCTGTCGTTATGCCTCGCTTCAAAGCCGCGCTCCCGATACGCCTGATCAACGACATTGGCGTTCATAAAACCGTAGGTCAGCCCAGACGTGTGTGTCATCAACTGTTTAACCGTCATCGGCGATGCTTGGGCTTCGGTGTTCGACAAATCTCCACCTGTCCAGACCGGGGTGTTTTTGAACGCCGGAATGTAGCGGCCTACCGGATGATCCAGCTGAAAGCAGCCCGCTTCATAAAGCATCATCGCCGCCACCGTGGTGATGGGCTTGGTCATCGAATAAATACGAGCGATGGTGTCGAGCGAGAAAGCGGTTTGGCGTTCGACATCGGCCCAACCGACCGCTTCTTCGAAGGCGATACTACCTCGGCGACCAATCTGAATACTGGCGCCGGCGAGGCGTTCTTGGTCAATCTGCTCGGCTAGCCAGCTTGAGACCCGCCCCAACCGTTCACTGGAAAGTCCTAACTGTTCCGGTTCCATTCGCTGCATGATGCCCTCGTTTTAATATTCCACTCTTTTCTATTATCTCTGACGCTCTCGTGGCTTGTGTACGACCGTTCCAGCGATCGCGAGAATAGCTAACGCAAAAGCCCTTCGCAGAGACCGATTTAAAAAGGTCGATTGGTTAGGGCTCACGGCTCTCAAAATTATTGATCGCTGAGTTAGCACGCAATGCAGATAACA
>CAYZUV010000133.1:0-6306 GCA_964481245.1 uncultured Pseudomonadales bacterium | reverse complement strand
GATTTCCAGATTATCAGCGCGTCATCCCCAAAGACGGGGATAAGGTGATTCTTGCTGACAAGCTGGATTTTAAGCGAGCGCTCAACCGAACTGCGATCCTCTCGAACGAGAAGTTCCGCGGCGTGAGAATTCAGTTCAAATCAGGGCTGTTAGAGATTTCGACCAACAACCCGGAGCAAGAAGATGCTGAAGAATCTTTGCCTGTTGATTACAGTGGCCCCGAGCTCGAGATCGGGTTTAACGTGGGTTATTTGCAGGATGTCCTCAACGTAGTGCGAGGCTCGCAAGTCAAGCTAACCGTCAATGATTCGAATAGCAGCGCGCTGATTGAAGACCCAGAGGCAGACCAGGCCTTGTACGTCATTATGCCGATGAAGTTATAAACGGTCTGACCAGGGTTTCCTGATAGCGTGATCAGATACCAAAGCCGAGCATTAAAGGACATTAGCTGGATAGCTCGGTGGTCTAGTCTTCAAACCCACGAATCCAATAGCGCGGAGCGCGTCACTGGTATCGAGGTTCGAGCTCCATGGGGCTAGTGTCTCTGGAGTTTCGAGGATTTCGAAACCTTCCGGATAAAAGTATTTCAGTCTCGGATAAAGTCGTTGGTGTCGTTGGGGGCAATGGGGCGGGAAAGAGTAGTCTTTTGGAGGCTATTTATTGTCTTAGCACGGGCCGGTCGTCGCGTTCGAACCAAGCTTTGTCCATGATTCAACATGGCGCGGCGTCCTCTCTTGTAAGAGCACAGTTATCGACTGGCGAGTGGATCGCTATTCAAAGGTCTCGCGACCAAGTGATGAAGGCGAAAATTAACCAAACGCCTGTTTCACAAACTTCTTCGCTCGCTGAGACCTTGCCTGTTGAGATTATGGACCCAACAACAATCGAGCTGTTGCTGGGTGAACCGGAGCGGCGAAGACGGTTGATGAATTGGGGATTGTTTCACGTGAAACCAGAGTTTCGGCTTGCGTGGACGCAAACCCTTCGGGCTCTGCAGCAGCGAAATGCGATGCTTCGTAAAAACAAAGGTCGGGACGCCGATAGAGAGTGGTTGGTGCTTTATGCTCGTTATGGTGAGCAGGTTCACGAGCTGAGAAAGGGCCATATTCAAAGCTTATCCGACGCATTCTCGCGCTGGTTGGACCTTTTTGGTTGGCGGGAAGATATCACCCTCGACTATCGAAAAGGCTGGGGAAGCCAGCAGACTCTGCATGAAGCGTTGCTTGAGAGCGAATCCTCTGATCAGGAGCGTGGATTCACGCAAAGAGGGGTTCATCGTGCTGATTTGATCTTACGGTGTAGGGAGCTGCCGCTTGCTCAGGTGTGTAGTCGCGGCGAAATTAAAGTGCTTGCTTGGATCTTAAAGCTTGCCCAGCTCAGCTTATTACCCTCCACTGTTTCGTCCCGCTTAGTTTTGCTGCTAGATGATTTTGGCGCTGAATTAGATTTAGACAACGGCCGGAAAATGGCTCGAGCCTTGAGCGCACTACCGCATCAGATCTTTGTGACTGGTACCTCGCTTGAGGTTCTTCAGGCGCATTGGGGCCAGGAATTAGGGCGGGTGTTTCACGTGAAACCAGGTATAATCAGCGCCATCGAAGGAGGACCGTATGAGTGACTCGAGAACCTATGATTCGAGCAGCATCAAAGTCTTAAAGGGCTTGGAGGCGGTTCGGAAGCGCCCAGGCATGTATATCGGCGACACGGACGATGGCACCGGGCTCCATCATATGGTGCAAGAGCTGGTTGATAACTCGATAGATGAAGCGCTCGAAGGATACTGCTCCGAGATCCACGTCACTGTCCATTTAGATCAATCAGTGACCGTTTCAGACAATGGTCGGGGTATTCCTACAGATATGCACGAGGAAGAGGGTCGGTCTGCAGCAGAAGTCATCATGACGGTCCTTCATGCGGGTGGTAAGTTTGACGATAGTAACTACAAGGTCTCCGGTGGCTTGCATGGGGTAGGGGTTTCCGTTGTTAATGCCTTGTCTTCCGAGCTTACCCTGACGATTTGGCGAGAAGGAAAGGTCTGGGAACAGGTCTATCGCCATGGAGACCCCCAAGCGCCCCTCCGAGCCGTGGGAGAAACAGACAAAACTGGAACACGATGCCGGTTTAAACCCAGCGAAGCCACATTTACCAATATTGAATTCAATTATGAAACCTTGGCAAAGCGGTTAAGGGAGCTCTCATTTCTGAATTCTGGTGTGGGTATTCATCTCACGGACGAGCGCACAGGGCGGTCTGAAGTCTTCAAATTCGAAGGCGGCTTGAAGTCCTTCGTTGACTACCTAAACGAGCATAAAACGGTCTTGAATCAAGTGTTTCACTTTCAAACCACGCGTGAAGACGGTATCGGCGTTGAGATCGCGCTGCAGTGGAACGATTCCTATCAAGAATCCTTATTAGCCTATACGAACAACATTCCTCAGAGTGATGGTGGAACGCACCTTCAAGGGTTTAGAGCCGCACTGACGCGCTCGTTGAACGGGTACATTGAACGAGAGGGCTTAGGAAAGAAAGCCCAAGTCAATACCACTGGCGACGACGCCAGAGAGGGCTTGACCGCGATTATTTCTGTCAAGGTGCCGGATCCAAAATTTTCCTCTCAAACAAAAGACAAATTAGTCTCTTCTGAAGTCAAGCCAGCAGTTGAACAAGAAATGGGACAAGCATTCGGCGATTACTTGCTGGAGAACCCGCAAGAGGCGAAGGCGATTGTTCAGAAAATGATTGATGCCGCGAGAGCACGAGAGGCAGCACGGAAGGCGAGAGAAATGACGCGTCGTAAGGGTGCGCTGGACATTGCCGGTTTGC
This sequence comes from uncultured Pseudomonadales bacterium, assembly GCA_964481245.1. Taxonomy (GTDB): domain Bacteria; phylum Pseudomonadota; class Gammaproteobacteria; order Pseudomonadales; family Azotimanducaceae; genus UBA9926. Next base: position 3,483 of record CAYZUV010000133.1, on the reverse strand, counting down.
CGGGCAAGTTGACAGATTGTCAGGAGCGAGATCCAACAAAATCAGAAATTTTCCTAGTGGAAGGCGATTCGGCCGGTGGCTCTGCAAAGCAAGGCCGAGATCGCCATAACCAGGCGGTCTTGCCCTTGAAAGGCAAGATACTTAACGTTGAAAAAGCTCGTTTCGATAAAATGTTGTCCTCAGCTGAGATTGCCACCCTGATCACTGCGCTGGGCTGCGGCATTGGGCGTGATGAATTCGATGCGGATAAACTTCGATATCATAAAATAATCATTATGACAGATGCTGATGTGGATGGCGCACACATCAAAACGCTGTTGCTGACGTTTTTCTTCCGTCACATGCCCGAGCTCATCGAACGCGGCCACGTTCTCATTGCGCAGCCCCCCCTTTACAAGGTGAAGCGGGGCCGCCAAGAGCGCTATATCAAAGATGATGCCGAACTCACTGCATTTACGCTTGAATTGGCGTTAGACGAAGCGAGCCTGGTTTTGCCCGATGGTACTGCGTTAACGTCGGAGCAGCTTGGCACACTGGCCCTTGCCTACCAGCGGACTCAAGAACGGATCCATCAGCTCGACCGTGTGTACCCGGCAGCGGTGTTGGATCAATTCCTCTATTTGCCAATCCTTTCTGTTGATGCCTTTAATGGCGATATGGCGACGATCGAGGCGTTTTCCAGCCAGCTAAGTGAGCGGTTGATGGCCCTACAGAATGCCCAATTCCAGTATCGGGTCGCGGTGCATCCCGCTAACGCTGACGGAGGCGCCCAAATTGAGGTGGCGGTTGTCAATCACGGGTTTGAGCGACAGTACGTCTTTACTCGAGACTTTTTTGGCTCGCAGGACTATCGAGCACTGGCATCTTTCGGTGCAGAGATGTTACTTGCCGTACCCGCCGGTAGCACTGTGCACAAGGGTGAACGGACTCAAGCAGCAGACGATCTGGTGGAAGCGCTCATGTGGCTTCAAAAAGAGGCCGTCCGTGGTCAAAGTCGGCAGCGATTCAAAGGCCTTGGCGAAATGAATGCAGACCAGCTGTGGGAAACGACGATGGACCCCTCGCATCGAACCTTGCTTCGTGTGTCGGTTGAAGACGCCATTGCCGCAGATCAGGTCTTTAACACTCTGATGGGGGACCATGTAGAACCTCGCCGTGACTTTATCGAGCGGAATGCGTTGGCGGTTGCAAACCTAGACGTGTAGCTATTTGATCGGATCCAACAGTGATAAGTCGGCAATTTGATTGATCGCGTTCCGCAATTTTCTGAGGGATGCGAGCCGATTCGACCTCACCGCAAGATCATCCGCCATGACTAGGACATGTTCAAAGAAGCCTTCGATATCAGGTAGTCCTCCAGCAAGGACGTCCAAGCGATCCTTCAAAGGAGAATCACTCATCGTCAACAGCTTTTGAGCCAGCGAGACAACCTCTGATTCAGCCGCATGCTGAAAGATGGACGGATCAATGGTGCTGTCAGCCGCGATATCCGTCTTTTCAAGAATATTATTGATGCGCTTTTGGGCTTGAATGAGTGCCGCCGCAGAAGGATCTGTTTTGAAATCCTGCAAAGTACTTATGTCCTCGAAACTCTGATAAAGGCAGGGCGTAGGATCATTCCGACCAACAATAGCGCGGACAACATCGCCCGAGACACCCTGATCTAAACTCCATTGCTCAAACCGATCGAGCAGATAAGTCTTGACTGCGCTGGTATCAAATCCGCGGTTGTACACGTTGGCCGCTTCGTCCACGAGATCGAAAAGGGGGCGGCGGATGCCTTTCTCGACACACAGCCGCACCACCGCAATCGCCTGTCTTCTGAGTGCGAACGGATCTTTACTGCCCGTCGGAGGCTGATTAACCCCAAACAGTCCCACCAGCGCATCCAGTCGGTCTGCAAGGGCGACGACACAACTCACATCCTTAGTCGGGAGCACATCACCCGAGAAGCGGGGTTGATAGTGTTCTTTGATCGCACTCGAGATGTCAGTGGGCTCCCCAGAGGCAATGGCATAGTATTCGCCCATGATGCCCTGTAATTCAGGAAATTCTCCCACCATGCCGGACACTAAGTCCGCTTTCGCCAGCCTGCCCGCTCTTTCCGAGAGAGCCTCGTCGATGCCCAGTAATCGGGCAATGCGTTTGGACAGTTCACCCAGTCGCTGCGCTTTTTCAAAATACGTACCCAGGTCAGCCTGGTAGACGACGGCGTGTAACCGCTCTAGCCAGCCAGATAGTGGCTGGGAAAGATCTTTGTCGTAGAAAAATGCTGCGTCAGCAAGTCGAGGCGTAATGACCCGCTCGTTGCCTCGAATGATGACATCAGGGTCTTCACTTTTGATGTTGGCAACCGTGATGAACCGGGGCAACAGCGCTCCAGAAGCATCTCGTAGATGAAAGTATCGTTGGTGCTCACGCATTGCTGAAATTAGGACTTCGCTTGGCACCCTGAGGAAGCTTGGATCAAACGCGCCAGATAACACCACAGGCCACTCAGTGAGTGATGCGACCTCATCCAGCAGTGCTTGATCTTCCTCGAGCACGCCCCCAAATCGAGCAGCTTCTGATTTAATGCCCTCCCAGATCATGGCCCGACGTTGCTCGAGACTGGCTACAACGAAATGATCCTTGAGAAGCTGCTCGTACTCGCTCGGCGATTTGAGAGCAATATCTCCGTGGCTCATAAACCGATGACCGCGAGAAATGTTTGATGCCTTGCATCCGAAGAGCGAAATGGGTACGACATCCTCGCCGATCAGGGCCACAACCCAACGCACGGGGCGCACGAATTCAGCGCTGAGATTTTCCCAGCGCATGCGTTTTGCGATGGGTAAACTCGCAGTCACGGCCTCCAAAATGACCTGAAGCCGATCGCTTAGGTACTGTCCCTCAACCTGAGCCCGGTAAACGACCCAGGCGCCCTTATCTGTTTCGATCGTTTCGAACGTGGTGTCTGGTTCGACACCACATGAACGGGCGAAGCCAGCCAGCGCCTTGGTGGCATGACCCGACGCGTCATAGGCTGCACTGAGCGCAGGCCCGCGTCGCTCTATCGTCTGTTCAGCTTGCTTGATTTGGACGCTGTCCAGAAGCACCGCTAGCCGGCGAGGCGTTGCAAAGGTCATCAAACCTTCAAATGTAAATCCCTCTTGCCCTAAGGCTCGCGCGAAGGCGTCTCCAAATGCCTGCTCGAGCTGGCGCAGATTTTTTGGTGGGAGCTCTTCTGTGCCCAGCTCGAGTAATAAGGGTGCGGAATCGCTCATGCCATTCGCTCCAGTACTCGGTCACGATCGTCAGCATTAGCCAGAGGGAAATTCATTGCCGCGCGAGAATCAAAATACGACTGGGCAACTGCTCGCGCTAACGTTCTCACCCTCAGTATGAAACGCTGTCTCTCGGTCACCGAAATAGCGCCTCGGGCATCCAGTAGGTTAAAAGCGTGGGAGGCTTTCATGACGTATTCGTAAGCGGGTAGGGGTA
>CAYZUV010000132.1:0-6415 GCA_964481245.1 uncultured Pseudomonadales bacterium | reverse complement strand
CGCAACTCAGCAGCGAGTCGCAAATAGCAGGTACCAAATGGCAAGTTGCAAGCAGTCAGCATTCAGTAGTCAGTCACAATAACTAAGAAGAATTCATCGATTAATATTGAATAAACACAAGCAAAGCTTTGGATCAAAGCAGTGAGACACACCATCCCTCACCATGTAGAGCAGCCGGCTGGCGGAAGATCGGCCAGTCAAATTGGAGCCAGTATGATAGAACTACGTTCAAATCCTGAAGACATTAGCAGCGAATGGTTGACTGAGGTCGTTCGTGCGGGCGGATATGAGGGTCGAGTTGAGCAGTTTTCAGCTCAATCGATTGGCACCGGGCAGGTGGGAGAGAACGTTCGATTCACGCTCGAAGGGGAATCGATTCCTCGCTCCATTGTGGGCAAGTTCCCCTCAACGGATCCAGTCAGCCGGCAGACGGGTATCGAACAGAACAACTACACGCGCGAAGTTTTCTTCTACCAACATATTCAAAGTACGGTCAACATCCAGACGCCGAAGATTTTCTATACCGATATAGACCCTAACACCCAAGCTTTTGCTCTGATGATGGAGGATCTCGCGCCCGGTGTTCAGGGTGATCAATTGGCGGGTTGTTCAGCGGACGATGCGGCGTTAGCACTCGAGCAGTTGGCGCATTTGCAGGGTCCACGCTGGGCAGACGAAGCGTTGGCTAAAGAAGAGCTCTTGGGTGGGATGAGCAATCGGCAAGACACGCAACCACTCCACGACTTTTATGCGCTGTTGATGCAGGGTTATCTAGAACGGTATGCGCATCGTCTGACATCTGAAGAACTAGAGGCCACGGAAGCATTGCTACCCCATCTTTTGAGCTATCAGCAGATCTATGCGGGGCAACCACTTGCGTTGGTGCACGGGGACTATCGATTGGACAACATGATGTTTGGCGGGCCGTATCCCCTGACCGTTGTCGACTGGCAGAGCTATGCGATGGGGTGCCCAGTGTTGGATGTGAGTTACTTCATGGGTACCTCGCTCGCCCCTGACACGCGTCGAAAAGAGGAGCGCGCATTGATCAAACACTATCTAGACGTGTTGAACCATTATGGGGCTGGGCTGCGTTTTGATGATTGCTGGCGGTACTACATCAACTACTCGCCAGCAGGCATGATCATGGCGCTGATCGCATCAATGATCGTGGGAGAAACCCCAAGGGGAAACGATATGTTTATGGTAATGGCCAAGGGCAGTATCGCTCTGGCACTGGATCACGATCGTCTTTAAGTAAAAGAGAACAACGGGAATACCTTGTCTTAAAACGCTGGTTTCAGTGTTTTCTTACGTTGCGCGCTCGTAGCTAGTGTTAAGTGCCGCCCGAATTAATTCGAGTGCGTTGCGTGTCAGGGCCCAAGCCTCAATTGGGGGTCTGCGATCAGCAGCAATGCTCGTCTCGCTAGCGCGTGCTTAGAGCGACGCCGCCGCTAGGCCAGAGAGAGTCAGGATCATGCAGGGCGTTTCCGGTATGATGGGCCTCCCTAAACTGAGCCAAATCTTGAGAACTGGTCGGCCGTTTGTCAGGGAGATCCCGAGGGTTTGTTTGGATCGGTTGCCGTACTCACAACACGATTGGACGATATGTTTCACAAGAATTTGAGAGAGCTGCCGCCTTTTGGAGACACCCTTGGCATGGATTGGGTCGAATCCGTTGAGGATCAGGTCCGAGTCCGTCTGTGTCCCAGCGAACGTGTTCGCCTTTCGAAATTGGTTGATGTTTATCATCCAGGCGCGATCCTGGCGACGTTGGATAATGCGTGTGGCTGGTGCATTCGTCAGCATCCCCGTTACACAGACGGCACCTCCATGGCGACGCTGAATCTTCGCGTTGATTTGCTGGAGCGAGCACCTATGACCGGACCGCTTCTGGTGACGGCCCGCTGTGATAGTTATGACGGCGAGGTCGCCCACGTGCGCGGCGAAGCACGATATGAAGATAGCCAGCATATGGTAGCGACCGTGCAGGCCACCTTTATGCTGGGAACCCCGAATCTGCCGCGAGAGGCGGTGGAGGCGATGAGTCAGGAGACCTCCCGGTGAACGAGGGTGCGCGCCTAGACCGGCTAAAAGCGATGGTGGATTCGGATGCTTACGCAAGAACTCTGGGTTTGAATGTTGAGATTCGTGGTGACAGCGTGTTAACCATCACGAATACCAATGAAGACCTGGTTGGCAATGTCAATTTGCCAGCACTTCACGGGGGTGTGGTGGGGAGCCTTTTAATGCTGACGGCCGCGCTGCAGCTGAACGTTCAAATGGCTGAAGACGAGCGTGCGACGTTGCTGGATATCGATGTGGACTATTTGCGCAGCGGCCGAGTAATTCAAACCTTCGGTGCTGCTACGCTGATTCGAAAAGGTCGGCGCGCCGCAACGTTGGCAGCCAGGCTTTGGCAGGAGGATGAGCAACGACCCATTGCATCAGGTCGGATGTCGTTCCTTCTGCAAAGAAATGAAGGGGCACCCTTAACGCTCGTTTAGCGCTGACGGCGCAGCGAGCGCTAATCGGTCACGGCGCCGAGCGATGCCGAACTCACCAGGCGAGCATATTTGGCTAGGACGCCTCGTTCTGTGTAAGGCTTGGGTGCCTTCCAGGCCTTTCTTCGACTTTCCAGCGTAGCCTCATCTAGCAATACTGAAATTTGTTGTGATTCAGCGTCGATTTCAATTTCGTCGCCGTCTTCTAGGAGCGCGATAGGCCCACCCTCGAAGGCCTCCGGCGTAATGTGTCCGATGACAAAGCCGTGTGAACCCCCTGAGAATCGACCGTCTGTGATGAGCGCAACCTCCTGAGAGAGTCCTCGGCCATTGATTGCCGAAGTGGGAGAAAGCATTTCTCGCATGCCTGGACCGCCCTTCGGTCCTTCATAGCGCACCACGACCACATCCCCAGAAACCACGGTGCCATCAAGAATGGCGGCGAGCGCAGCTTCTTCTCCGTGAAAACATCGTGCGCGTCCTTGGAACGTTAATCCCTCATGGCCGGTGATTTTGGCGACAGCACCCTCGGGCGCAAGATTGCCCTTCAATATGACCAAGTGACTGTCTTTTTTGATGGGATCGGAAAGCGGCCGAATGATTTTTTGTTCAGCTGGGTAGGCTTTCACAGAACGCAAGTTTTCTGCCAGAGTATTCCCAGTGACCGTCAGGCAGTCGCCGTGTAAGTACCCTGCCTCGAGTAGTGTCTTCATCAGCGGCTGGATACCCCCGATCTCGATCAGTTCACTCATGGCGTATTGACCTGCGGGTCGCATGTCGGCCAACACGGGGACTCGTGCACCGATCCGGGTGAAATCGTCGATACTGAGTGGGATCCCTGCTGCGTGGGCAATCGCCAACAGATGGAGGACGGCGTTAGTCGATCCCTCAAGCGCAATAGTCACCGTAATCGCGTTCTCAAACGCCTCACGACTAAGAATGTCGGAAGGCTTGATGCCTCGCTCGATCAAATGCACCACCGCCTCACCTGCGGCTAGGCAATCCTGACGTTTTTGGGGTGACACGGCTTCCTGCGCCGAAGAGTTGGGTAGCGACAATCCCAGCGCCTCGATTGCAGATGCCATAGTGTTGGCGGTGTACATGCCGCCGCAGGATCCTGGCCCTGGGATAGCCGTGGCTTCTATGTCCTTTAGCGCGAGTTCGGATAAGTTGCCGCTCGCATATTGACCTACTGCCTCAAAGACGGACACCACATCGCGGCGGTCTTTACCTGGCTGAATAGTCCCCCCGTAAACGAACACACTGGGTCGATCAAGCCTTGCCATAGCCATGGCGCAGCCGGGCATATTCTTATCGCAACCTCCGATGGCAACGAATCCATCAAATCCCTGGCCAGCAACCACCGTCTCGATAGAGTCTGCAATGACCTCGCGCGAGACCAGGGAATACCGCATGCCTGGAGACCCCATGGATATTCCATCGCTCACGGTAATAGTGTTAAAGGTGATCGCCTTAGCGTTTGCATCTTGAACACCGATCGCAGCCGCCTCAGCGAGCTCATTAATGTGTACATTACAGGGGGTCAGGTTACTCCAAGTGGACGCTATACCAACCTGAGGTTTACTGAAATCCTCCTCAGAGAAACCCACTGCGTGAAGCATTGCGCGGGCAGCGGCTTTCTGCAGCCCATCGACGACCTGAGAAGAGTAAGGGCGATTTGAAGAAGTCATAAGCAATCCAGCAACGCGTCTAAATGAATGGCACGGAACATAGCACAAGTCTCAAGGCGCATCGAGAAACCGGGAGACCCCGAGCGATTTCAGTGTCATGCTAGTCCAGCGAGAAGCTGCATCGGAAACGAAGATTGAGAGAGGAGTGCATGAGCCAATTTGACAAGTCACTGTTGTCGAAAGATGTCATTGCGCTTGCATGTGGAGCCATGATCGGCTGGAGCTGGGTACTGCTCACGGGTGAGTGGATCATGCGAGCAGGCATTCTGGGTGCGGTCATTGCATTTTCGATGGGATCTCTCATCGTGCTGCTGATTGGGTTGACCTATGCGGAGCTCGCTTCAGCGATGCCCAAGGTGGGCGGAGAGCATCAATACACGCTCCGCGCTTTGGGATATGGGCCTTCGTATATCGCGAGTTGGGCCGTGGTGACGGCTTATGTGACGGTTTGTGTGTTTGAAGCAGCCGCACTGCCCACGGCGCTCGAGTACCTGTTTCCAGAGTTGAGAACGGGTCTCATGTGGACGGTAGGAGATGAAGGGGTTTACTTTGGCTTTGTTTGGATTGGTTGCCTTGCCTCCATCGTCATGACCTGGATCAACCTGCGAGGCATCGCATTCGCAGCGTTCGTACAAGGGTTGATTACATTGGGATTCGTCTCGGTGGGGATGTGTTTTCTCCTGGGCGTGTCCTGGACCTCAGGCATCGAAGCGGGCGCATTAAGCGGAGAATTGGAATGGGCGGGCGTGCTCAGCGTTCTAGTGATGGTGCCCGCGCTGCTCGTCGGATTTGATGTGATTCCGCAGTCCGCCGAGGAAATCAATCTGCCCGCGCGCCGGATCGGGGCATTGCTTGTGATCTCGGTGGCGCTTGCGGGCTTGTGGTATATCGCGATTTCTGTGGCGGTCGGTTTTTCTCTTGCGCCGGACGCGCTGGAATCTACTCGCATGGCAACCGCTGACGCCATGGCGGCGGCTTGGGGCGACCCGCTCTGGGGCCAAGTCATGTTGATCGCAGGCGTCCTGGGCATTTTGAGCAGCTGGAATGCCTTTATCATTGGCGGCTCTCGGGTGCTGTTTGCTCTGGCCGAGTCGGGGATGATTCCCAGCGCCTTTGCTAGGATGCACTCGCGTTATCAAACCCCGTATATCGCGATTCTTTCAATTGGCGGACTGTGCTTTGTTGCGCCCTTATTTGGTCGGGAAATTTTGGTTTGGTTGGTCGACGCCGGCAGTTTCGCGATCGTGATCGCCTATTTGTTTGTTGTGGTGTCATTTTTGGTTCTGAGGGCGAAGGCACCCGAAATGGATCGCCCCTTTAAAGTGCCTATGGGCGTGCCCGTTGGTCTCGTGACGCTGGTGCTGACTTTGGGTTTGCTGACGCTTTATCTTCCTGGCAGCCCCGCCGCGCTGTTGTGGCCAGAGGAATGGCTGATGGTGCTGTTTTCATGTGTGGTCGGTGGATTGCTGTATCGTAAGCAGCGCTCGCAGTAATTGAGGGATGGTGACGTAACGATGACCTTGGTCCGCTTGCGCCAGTGGGGGCACGAACTTATGCTAGCGGACCGGGTTCAATTGACCGTGTTTTTATAAGATAACAAACGAAGGCTTTGACGCGCGACGTGAGATGTCCGTCTCATAGCCACTAAGCCGCAGAACAGGAGAGAGTCACCATGGCGGATGTATACATCGTAGAGGCCTGTCGAAGCCCGATAGGCAAACGAGGGAAGGGATTGGCAGGTCTAAAGCCAGCAGATTTGCTGGGCAAAGTGCAGGTCGCTGCACTCGAGCGTGCAGGACTAGATCCCATGGACGTCGATCAGGTGGTGGGCGGTTGTGTCTCTCAGGTGGGTGAGCAAACGTTCAATATCGCGCGCATTGCCTGGCTGTCACAGGGTTTGCCGCTGGAGGTGGCCTCGACCACTGTGGACGCCCAGTGTGGCTCAAGTCAGCAGGCAACCTCGATGGCGGCATCCATGGTGGGTGCCGGAATTGAAGACGTGGTTATGAGTTGCGGTATCGAAATGATGAGTCGTGTACCGCTGGGTTCGGCCATGAAGGATGGCTCGCCCATGGGTGAGAACTACGGTAATTACTACCAGCCCACGAGTCAGTTTATGGGTGCGGCAATGATTGCTGAGGAGTATCAAATCACACGTCAAGATACGGACCAATTTGGTCTCGAAAGCCAGCAGAAGGCGATCAAAGCCTGGGAAGAAGG
>CAYZUV010000131.1:5105-6430 GCA_964481245.1 uncultured Pseudomonadales bacterium | reverse complement strand
GTTCAATTCGGTGGATCTCGCGTCAGCCTCCGCAATGGCTTCAGGACTGAATGCCGCCACCGCAGCCGCCTGAGCAACGACCGAAGGGCAAATAAAAAGATTCTGAGCTAAGCAAATCAACGGCTCCACCGCGGGCTCGGGCACAACCATCCAACCAAGTCGCCAGCCGGTCATCCCGAAGTACTTGGAGAAGCTGTTAACGATGAACGCATCATTCGTTTGTGAAAGCAGGGTGGGTAAAGGTTCGCCACCTGAATTCACGCCTTGATAAATCTCATCGGCAACCACGTGCCCACCCCGATGATGTACAGCCTCGATGAGGTCTCGAGCAAGCGATTCTTCAATTTGGGTACCTGCAGGGTTTGAGGGAGATGCCAAAACCAATGCGCGCGTGTTGGACTGCCAGTGCTGCTCGATCTGGCAAGATGAAGGCTGAAACTGATGTTCCGCTCTAAGCCTCAATGCTTGTGGCTCACAGCCATAAGCGGAAACAAAGTGACGATAGGAGGGGTACCCTGGATCTGGCAACAGCCAGCCCTCGCCTGGATCAGTGAGCAAGGGAATCAACAGTGCCAATGCGCCCGATGCCCCCGCCGTAATTAGGACCCGCCGAGAGGGAATCTCAATACCAAACCGTTGCTGGTAGAAACCTGCAATCACCTCTCTCAGCTCAGGCAAACCTTCGGCATTGCTGTAACCCATCCGGCCAGCCTGAATGACCTCTAACGCTTTACTTTGCACACACCCAGGTGCGGAAAAATCCGGCTGTCCTACTTCGAGGTGGATCACCCGCGTGCCAGCTGCTTCAAGCGCATTGGCAGCGGCCATCATTTGCATAGCCTTAAAGGGCAACACAGAACGGCTACGATTTGAGAATGACATGCGCGAGACCCACCTCTTCTAGCTCTTGCGGGGGCCATGCTAACACGCAAGATTTAAATTGCGGTTGAGCTTAATTCTGCGAAGAATGCGCTTGGCGTGCTGGTTTCATTCTGTTAATGTTCGCCGCTTGATTTTTGGGACATTGCAATTCAACGGCCCTAAGGAGTCCGCACTATGGCGGCAAAAAAGTCAGCTAAACCAACAACATCGAGCAAGGCTAAGCCCAAAGCGCTCAAGAAATCCGCGCCCAAGAAACAGCCTCCAAAGCCCAAAACCTCGGCCAATAAAAAGGCAACCGTGAAATCTGGAGTCAAAAAACCCGTGACAGCGAAAGCCAGCGCGAAAACCGCCCCCGCAAAGAAGAAATCCCCTGCGGCCAAGGCCGTGGCCAAAAAGGCTGCTGTTAAAAAGGCACCCGTAAAAAAAGCACCGGCCAAGGGCAC
>CAYZUV010000131.1:1276-5005 GCA_964481245.1 uncultured Pseudomonadales bacterium | reverse complement strand
TTCCAGCCTTATCAACCCAAACGCAACGAAGAGTACATGAGCGAAGGCCAACGCGCCCATTTCAAAGGCATTCTGCTCGAGTGGCGCAGAGAATTAATGGAGGAGGTCGACCGCACGGTCACCCATCTCAAGGATGAAGCAGCCAACTATCCGGACCCCTCCGACCGTGCGAGTCAAGAAGAAGAATTTAGCCTCGAGCTTAGAACTCGGGATCGCGAGCGTAAGCTCATACGAAAAATTGAGAAAACCATCGAGCTGATTGATTACGACGATTACGGTTTTTGCGAGACGTGCGGCGTCGAAATTGGGATTCGAAGGCTGGAAGCACGCCCTACCGCAACAGAATGCATCGACTGCAAAACATTAGCGGAACTCAAGGAGCGCCAGCTACACGGGTAGTGGCGCGCGTCATGCGATGACCGCCATCACAAGGCAACCCATCGGGCGGTTCGCGCCTTCACCCACGGGTCCCCTTCACTTTGGCTCCCTGGTGACGGCGCTCGCGAGCTTCCTGAGCATTAAGGCCCGTGGCGGCCTATGGCTAGTGCGTATGGAGGACCTCGATCCTCCCAGAGAATTGCCTGGCGCTCAGTCGGAAATTCTTACTCAGCTCGCGGCTCACGGCCTTCTCTCTGACCGAGCCGTGCTACGGCAGAGTGCATCTATCGAGCGATACGAAGCAGCCCTCCAACGTCTGATTGATCAAGCGCAAATCTACCCATGCGATTGCCCTCGCAAACGATTCGCCTTTCATTACCCAGGCTACTGTCGTGATCGGGACCTGGCGCTTGAAAGCGTCCATCAGCACGCCCTTCGATTTCGGATTCAAGCGCCTGAGATCACGCTAGAGGACGGTCATCTTGGCAAGCACGTGTGGCACCCAGGCGAAAACTTAGGCGATTTCATTGTCAAGCGACGAGACCAACTGATCGCTTACCAATTAGCCGTGGTCGTCGACGATATATACCAGGGCGTGACCGAGGTTGTCCGAGGCGCTGACCTGTTGGACTCAACTCCTTATCAGCTGGCCCTCTATCAAGCGCTCTCAGAGCCATCACCTCAATTCTGGCACTTCCCGGTGGTGCTTGGATCCGACGGCTCGAAGCTCAGCAAGCAAACGGGCGCAACGCCCGTAGAAAAACATCAAGCCATACAGAATCTCAATCGAGCGCTTGAATTCCTAGGTCAAGCGACTTTGAGTAGCCAGGATATTCCTTCATTTCTAGAAAGCGCCATCGCGGCGTGGGATCCAAGACGTGTACCACGCCTTCTAGGGCGAACATGAATGCAACGCCGAGCGAGATTCCCTTCCTTAAAACCACAGACAGCACTTGCGAACCGAACCCAGCACCCTTCTGCTACACTGCATCCTTCGAGCCTCAGTTCTGAAACAGGCCATTATCGTTGTCTTTTAACCTTGAGCCATCGCAGATCAGCGCCGGCGCGCGCAGCATAGTTGAGACGCTGCAACGCGCAGGCTATACCGCCTATGTCGTTGGGGGTTGCGTTAGAGACCTTCTACTGAATCTCCGACCGAAAGATTTCGATGTCGCCACCGATGCAACGCCCGAAGAAGTTCACGCCCTGTTTCGAGGCTCAAGGATTATTGGTCGCCGATTTCGGTTAGTCCATGTGCGTAAAGGACGCGAAATAATCGAAGTGTCCACTTTCAGAGGGGTGAGTGGCGACCAGGAGTTAACACACAATGAGAACGTGTTTGGCTCTTTTGAGGAAGATGCTTTTCGCCGAGACTTCACCATCAACGCGCTCTATTTTGATCCGATAAGGAATGCGTTACTCGACCCGACGGAGAGGGGTCTTGTAGACATTACCGATCGCTCTCTCACCATCATCGGAGATCCCACAACGAGATTTATCGAGGATCCTGTTCGGATGATTCGCGCTGCCAGATTTGCGGCCAAGCTCAACTTTCACATCGATGACTCAATGCAAAAGGCAATCAAACACAACGCCTCGCTGCTGCAGGTCGTTCCGCCAGCAAGGCTGTTTGAAGAGTTCCTGAAGCTCGCTCTCGCTGGCTACTCAGCGGAAACGTTTAGGGTCTTGGAGCGCTTTGGTCTGTATCCACAGCTCTTTCCCGCGCCGAATGGCGTTCATGCGTTGAGTGAATTCGAACTCAGGGCACTCGAGGCGACGGACGAACGAATAAGAAATGAACAATCGGTCACGCCGGCCTTTCTGCTGGCTGCGCTCCTGTGGATTGCCTATGACCAAAACAAACAGGATCACGAAGCGCAAGGACTGAACTCACTCGAGGCAGCCGAAGAGGCGAGTGAACAAACGCTTGTCCATCAACTTCGAGCCATCGCAATTCCACGCCGTTTCACCCAAGCAATGAAGGAGATCTGGTTGCTGCAAGACCGGTTGACGTTCAAGGTCGGACGCCGCCCCCTGAGGTTGCTTGAAAACAAGCGATTCCGAGCAGCCTATGACTTCTTACTGCTGCGCGCTGAGGATGCTGAAGCGCTTAAGCACCCAGCAGATTGGTGGACTCGCGTTCAGACTGTGCCAATCGAAGAACAACGAGACATGCTCAAAGAAATAACCCGCCGGCCGGGTAAAAGTCGCCGTCGTAAAAAATCGAAGTCGGTCAGCACCACCGATTAAAGCGCAGCATCTCTCGGGTGCCGAACTGCTTGCCCCTTAATGGCGACAGTAACCCATTGGCGGTATCCCTCTTATCTGAAGATTAATTTGAGCATCCCCTGCGCATTCCACTTCAACACGCAGGCCCTGTTTCCTGACCCATCAGGATATGGCAACCTTCCGACATTGTGAAAAGGAGCGATGGACGATGTCCGAAGACAAAATTTACCCTGTTCAAGCTGATGTTGCCGTCCGTGCTCACCTGGATCGTGACGGGTATGAGGCTATGTATCGTTCATCCGTCACTGATCCTGCTTCATTCTGGGCGGATCAGGCGACCAAATTCCTCACTTGGTCCAAGCCCTTTTCAGAAATCGTCAATGCGGATCTAACCGCTGGCCATGCAGCGTGGTTTGCGGATGGCGAATTGAACGTGACCGTTAATTGCATAGACCGCCACTTGACAGAGAAATCCGAGCAGACAGCAATCATCTGGGAGGGTGATGATCCAGAAGATTCGCTGGTTATTACTTACCGGGAATTGGCTGATCACGTTGGTCAATTCGCGAATGTCCTGAAATCTCGCGGTGTAAAAAAAGGGGATCGAGTGTGTATCTATATGCCTATGATTCCCGAGGCGGCCTACGCCATGCTCGCCTGTGCTCGCATTGGTGCCATTCACAGCGTCGTTTTTGGTGGTTTTTCACCTCAAGCATTACGGGACCGAATCCTCGATGCCAATTGCGAGACCATCATTACTGCCGATGAAGGTGTTCGAGGCGGCAAGGCTATTGCCTTGAAGGCTAACGTGGACGAAGCACTCACCGAATGTCCCGAGGTCCATACTGTTTTAGTGATTCAGCGGACCTACGCCCAAATCGAGATGACATTACCTCGCGACGTTAATTATGCTGAGGCAGCTGCATCCGCAAGCACGGTGTGTGATCCCGAGCCTATGAACGCTGAGGATCCGCTTTTCATTTTGTATACCTCAGGGAGCACAGGAAAACCCAAAGGCGTCCTGCACACCACTGCGGGCTATCTTTTAGGCGCCGCCATGACCCACAAGTACGTCTTCGATTACCACGAGGGGGATATCTATTGGTGCACCGCCGACGTGGG
>CAYZUV010000131.1:0-1176 GCA_964481245.1 uncultured Pseudomonadales bacterium | reverse complement strand
TTTGTGACCCTCATGCAAGACATCGAGGGCACATCCGAACTCAAAAACGAATTAGAGCAAATGATTCGGAAGGAAATTGGTGCGATCGCAAAACCAGACATCTTGCAGTGGGCGCCCGCCCTTCCCAAAACCAGATCAGGAAAAATTATGAGGCGCATTCTGCGCAAGATCGCTGAAAATGCGCTCGATCAATTAGGCGACACCAGCACTTTGGCAGATCCTAGCGTGGTTGAAGATCTGATCAAAAACAGTCCCACAGTGCAAAGATAAAAAAGGGCGCTGACCGCGCCCCTTTTTAGTTCCTAACTTGAGATACCCAGTCTAACTTTGCCGTGTGTCGTCCGATTCAGCTTCGGGTGCAGCGTCATCTTCTGGCTCAACTTCTGTCGGGCCCTCAGATTCAGCTTGGATTGAAGCTGTATCTGACTCTTCAACCTGAGCAACTTCTGGCCCTGAATCGCTTGACGCTGGAGCTTCAGATGCGATCTCTTCAGAAGATGATTCCAATTGGGGCTCAGAGCCCTCAGGCTCCTCAGCCGCCTCTTCTGGGACTTCCTTCATCGAGAGCTTGATCCGACCGCGTTCAACATCAAGCACAATGACGCGAACCTCCTGCCCTTCCGTCAGGTAATCAGACACTTTCTCAACACGCTCCTTTGCGATCTGAGAAATGTGCACTAATCCATCCTTACCCGGAAGAATGTTCACGAAAGCACCAAAATCAGCGATTTTGTTCACTTTGCCCGTATAGATCTGGCCAACTTCAGCCTCGGCGACAATGCCTTCGATCAAAGCTACCGCTTTATCTCTAGATTCCGCACCCTCGCCAAAGATCGTGATTGTGCCGTTATCGTCTATATCAATTGACGCGCCCGATTCTTCGGTAATTGAACGTATGGTTGCGCCACCCTTACCAATGACATCACGGATCTTATCTGAGTCGACCTTCATGGTAATCATCGAAGGCGCTGTGTCTGAGACGGCCTCTCGAGACCGGCCAATGACCTTGTTCATTTCACCCAAGATATGAAGACGCGCGTCCCGAGCCTGACCCAAGGCGGATTCCATGATTTGCTCGGTGATACCTTGGATCTTGATATCCATTTGCAGCGCGGTCACACCCGTTTCTGTTCCAGCGACTTTGAAGTCCATATCACCGAGGTGATCTTCATCACC
>CAYZUV010000130.1:2065-6448 GCA_964481245.1 uncultured Pseudomonadales bacterium | reverse complement strand
CTTGGCTCGTGGATAAGATTTTTGGCCAATGGGACAAACTATTGGCAACGGATCCTGGGTATCAAGGGTCACCCTATCTTGACGGAATCTGGTCTTACGCCTTGGGCGGTGCTCACATTGGTAAAGGGGATCTAGCATCCGCAAGAGCGGAACTGGCAAAACTCCAAGCGCTGGTGAATGATCCTAAAGCAGACGAATTCCGAGTCGGCGCAACCCCAGTTCGTGACGTTTTACGCACTGCCGCATTAGCGCTCGAAGGCGAAGTCCTTGAGGCCGCCGGTGATCTTGAAGGCGCTATCGCGCGCTATCGCGAGGCCGTGGTTATCGAAGACCAAAACAACTACACCGAGCCACCCGATTGGCCACAACCCATTCGACATTATCTTGGCGCCGCACTGATTGCTGCCGGCAGAGCCGAGGAAGCCGAAGCCGTCTATCGTCGCGATCTACGCTGGAATCAAAATAACGGCTGGTCGCTCTTTGGCTTGCAGCAAGCGCTCGCGCTCCAGGGTAAGAACCAGGAGGCCGATGCCGCAAAGGCTGATTACCGCTCCGCTTGGCGCTATTCAGGTATTGATCTCGCACGCAGCAGACGATGAGCGATTCAATTGATTCAACCCCGACCACTCGCTATGCGACCATCAGCATCCTGCTGCACTGGCTCACGGTCATTGGCGTTATCGGGCTGATGGCGAGCGGCATTATCATGGTCGACCTGAGCTATTACAGCGCTTGGTACACCACACTGCCCTACCATCACAAGGCCTTTGGGGTCCTATTGATCGGCGTTGTCATAGCGCGACTCATGGTTAGATGGACCCAGGGGGTGCCTGACCCCATCGCCAAGAGCCAGACGCTTGCGAGGTTCATCCACAGCTACCATGGATTACTCTATGGACTGCTTGCTTTGGTACTGTTCTCGGGTTACCTAATTCCAACCAACAAAGGCCAGGGCATCGATTTGTGGGGCATTGGCACCGCACCTGCCCTTGCGTTCACGGCGGGTACGGATGATCAATGGCTGGGTGAGATCCATGAGTGGGGTGCCTACATCATGAGCGCGCTGGCCATCTTGCACGCATTCGCGGCCCTGAAGCAGCATTTTTTTGATCGGTCTATCGCACTCAAGCGTATGCTCGGAATGAAAACCTGATTCGGAGTCTTCTTCCATGCACACCGTCCTTAAGATTCTCGCCACCTCCACCCTTCTGACACTGGGTACCGCAGCTCACGCGAGTACCTACCAGATTGACAAGGCGGGCCAACACGCCTTTATCACCTTCAAGGCGAGTCACTTGGGCTACTCCTACATCATCGGTCACTTTGAGGACTTCGATGGCGAATTTCAGTATGACGAAAACGCACCTCAAGCATCTAAAGTCAACGTAGTAATCCAAGCAAAAAGTCTCGATTCCAACCATGCAGAGCGCGATAAGCATCTGACTGGGGAAGAATATTTCGATGCAGAGCAGCACCCCTTGATCACATTTTCAAGTACGGGTTACGAGGGCGCCGCCAACGCCGGCCAACTGAACGGCGAACTCACTATTAAAGGGATTACGAGAGCCGTCACCCTTAACGTCTCGAAAATAGGGCAAGGTGATGACCCTTGGGGTGGCTATCGAGCGGGCTTTGAAGGCAATGTGACCTTAAGTGCCGGGGACTACGATCTTCCAGGCTGGATTGGCGATGTTGAGGTTAACTTGATTGTCGAGGGCGTCCGTCAAAATGACTAGGCAACCCCAGCGTAGAGCAAGCTGTCTGGCTACTTCTTCTTGCTCTTCTGGAGCTTAAAAACCGCCGCCGATCGGTCAGGACAGACGCTGAACGCCTGAGCGCCAGCACAAGGCGTTTCTTCCATCGCCTACGCGCACAACCGAAGCCGCAACTTGCGAGCGGCTCAACGTTCAGCGAATCCCGGTGGAAGTGTTTCTTGAACCGATATTTTCCATTACTATGCCGAGTGAACTGTCAGCCGACCACTCACCCGTTGGGGGGCGCGGTCGGCGCAGGTTAGATCGGGTTTCGCAACACAAGGCCGAGGACCGCGACTCGGATGTAGGTTTGAGAGTCCAGCGAAACACGCTCGATCCGAGACTAGGTTGCATTATGCTGGCTCGGATGCCTTCAATTTTACGAATAAAGGGAACGCCCTATGTCGTCTAATCCTACCCACACCGGTTCTGGCTTTCGAAAAAAACTACTGGTCTCGAGCGTCGCAGCTGCCCTAGGCACAGGCGCCGTGGCGGCAGCCGGGGCTGAACTGGAGGAAATCGTCGTCACCGCACGGCAACGCTCCGAGTCATCCCAAGACATTCCGATGATGGTGCAATCCATCACCGGTGAGGATATGGAGAAACAGGGCATTACCACCCTTGAAGATTTCTCGCGGTTCGTTGCGGGTCTCAGTGTTCAAACCACCACACCAGGCCAAAACACCATCGTATTCAGGGGCGTGAGCGATGGTGGCGGCTTCCTCGTTGATCCAACGGCGGCGATCTACCTTGACGAACAACCGATGTCCCAGACCACTTGGGCACCGGACATCTACCCCGTTGATCTGGCTCGGGTTGAAGCGCTAGCAGGGCCTCAATCAACCCTCTATGGTGCGTCGTCACAGAGTGGCGCCATTCGCGTCATTACCAACAAACCTGATCCCGAAGCCTTCAGCGCCAATGTCGGGCTAGGCGCCTCCTCTACCGCTGAGGGGGGCACCGGCTATGATCTCGACGCCACCGTGAATATGCCCCTGAGCGATACGGTCGCCATTCGTTTGTCGGGTTTCTCGGCTCGAGACGCCGGCTTTATCGACAACGTGTTGGGCAACACCGTGGTTGACGATGTCTTTGGCTCAGGGCTTGGTGGCCAGAAAAACAACAGTGCGTTGGTCGCTGAAGATATTAACAAGGTCGATTGGTCGGGCGGTCGAGCAGCAATTCGCTGGCTCCCCAACGATGATTGGTCCGTCACGGCAACCGCAAACTTCCAGAATTTAGACGCCGACGGCTACAACGACTTTGATCCTAACGTGGGTGACCTACAGGTTGTGAAGTTCGCCAAAGAGTATCGAACCGATGACTGGACGCAAACCAGCTTGGTGATCGAGGGCGATCTGGGCTTCGCACAGCTGGTGTCGGCAACCTCCTACTACGATCGAGACTTCTTCTACCAGCACGACACGCAGTCCTACGCCGCTTACTTCCACTACTCATTTGGCATTTACTACGGGTATGCGACCTACGACTTTGGTTTGGATCCCGTCGGTTACTTGACCAACGAGCAAAACAACAAGAGCTTCACGCAAGAATTCCGACTCACGGGCGCAACGGATCGCACCAGTTGGACACTGGGAGCCTTCTATCAAAAGTCAGAAGAGTTCTGGGACTTTTACACCTATGTCGACGACTATCGGAACTCCCCAGCTTTTGAGGCCTGGAGTTACTACTACCCGGGCTTAGCACCGACGGATGTCTGGTGGAACTCATTTCAAGGTACCGATCGTACGGATAAAGCGATCTTTGGTGAGATGGATATTGAACTCATTGAAGATAAGCTCACCGCCCTTGTTGGCGGTCGCTGGTACGAGGTTGACCGAGAACTCTCTTACACTGTTGAGCGTCCAGACGCTCGCGTTGCCCAGGCTCTACCCGACAGAACTGCCTCCGATGATGGCTTTATCCCCAAATATGGCCTTGAGTTCTACATCAATAACGATGCCATGCTGTACGGCGTGTATTCCGAAGGGTATCGAGTCGGCGGAACCAACCGCGGTCGAGGGCTGGATCAGGGCGGACCCACCCTGCCGGTTCGGTACCAGTCAGACATCCTGGAGAACACCGAATTTGGCCTCAAGACCCAACTCGCAGACGGTCGTGTACTTCTGAATGCGGTCTACTACACCATGAAGTGGAAAGACATGCAGCTTGAAGTGACCGATCCTAGCTTTAACCTCGCGAGTTTCAGTGAGGTCGACGCCGACGGAGAACCTATTTACGGCAGTGTGCCCTTCCAAATTGTCGTGGGGAACGTGGGGGATGCCACGGTGAAGGGCTTCGATATCGAATTCAAAGCCCTGCTCAGCGATAACGTTGAAATCGGCTTTAATCTCACCAATATCAGTGATGCCTATGTGAATGCGCCGGATGCGTATGATGAGCCTCGGGCTGCGGGCGGGACTATTCCTTCAGGATTAGACCCCAAATCTGCGTTACCTCTCTTTGCAGATCGTTCCTACTCGATGTACGTCGATTTCGGTGGCTTCAATTTACTGGGGGGCGCGGGCAATCTTCGATTACAGCATAATTATGTGGGCGACTCTCTGAACCAGCTAAATGATGGTTTCACTGCCCCGCGCTTGCGCCAAGGGGATTATGCAGTGACGGA
>CAYZUV010000130.1:0-1965 GCA_964481245.1 uncultured Pseudomonadales bacterium | reverse complement strand
TAAATGATGGTTTCACTGCCCCGCGCTTGCGCCAAGGGGATTATGCAGTGACGGATGCGATCTTCAGTTTAGAGATGGAGAATTGGCGGGCACAGATCTTTGTCAACAACCTCTCAGATGAGCGCGGCATCACTTACGAGGACTCGCAAGACTTCGATCAATTGTGGGGACGCAATAGTTCGAATGTGATTCGGCCAAGAAACTTCGGTGTATCGTTCAGGCGATATTTTTGAAGCGATGACCGATAAAAAAAGCGCACATAGTGCGCTTTTTTTATGTCGGATAAACGGTCAGGGAAAAAATGTTATGTCCACTGGGCCGGCCATCGCTCAAGCCCATGGATGGCGTTTCGAATATCCATGGTGAGATTGACGCCCGTGATGCGTTGGCCCTTGTTAATGTCCATGATCGAAATAGTCGATGGCGATGAACCGATGGC
Source organism: uncultured Pseudomonadales bacterium (assembly GCA_964481245.1). Taxonomy (GTDB): domain Bacteria; phylum Pseudomonadota; class Gammaproteobacteria; order Pseudomonadales; family Azotimanducaceae; genus UBA9926. The sequence goes on along the minus strand of CAYZUV010000130.1, from coordinate 1,526 downwards.
CACGAGTTGATCATCAAGCACACAAAGCCCTCGGCCAAATCCTTGCCTTGCGATGTTCGAATCATCGACGCCCCGATACTCGAGCGATTCGACTGAGAATGTCGGGACCGGGATGACGACCCCACCGCCATCACGAGACACGAATCGAAGCACATCTGATCGAGTGTCGTTAAAGAGCACGCCGCCGAGGTGAGGCCGAGCGTTGTGACAGCCCCTCGGCAAACTGCAGTATTCACTGATGCCCATGGAGGATGACAACGCGAGCAGCGCTTCAGTATTCAGGCCACTGAAATAGACGCCGTCGCCATCCACCATCACCATGTTCAAATGGTAGTTGTTGGCGAAGGGTGGCCCACCTTTGGATCTGGGGTCAAATCGTTGACCCACCCACTGCCGGCCATTTTTTGAAACGTACAGCCCCCAGATGAATTCCCTGGATTCTAAGTGAAACACCAGAATTGAATCGAACCCCGTGGAGGTTAAAAACAGCAACTGATCCCGCCGACAAATTTCATGACAATGTCTCAAGTAAGGGTTGCGGTAACTCGCGATCAGCTCAAAGTCCGGCGTGTAACAAAAGAGTTCATCACTCGCCGCGATCCAGACCGCGTCATCGGTAAATTCGATCCCGCGCAGGCCTCGGTCCCAGCCCCTACCGGTGAAATCGATATCGCTGGTATTCCAATCGATCTTTTGTTCGACCGATTGAGAAGCGAAGTCAATTAAATAAACGCCTCCATGGCTTTGTCCCTTCTCTGAGCCCCGTACAACGGAAGTGGCGACAAGCGTGGGCAGCGTCATGAGGCTTCGATTCGGTCAGCTAGGGGCAATACGGGGTTCAATATTTCTCTCAAACCATCAAGATTCGAACCGTATCGTTTCCAGGTCTGCATGGCGCCACGGTAGATGGGTTGCCTGACCTGCTCGGAACTTGCCGTGCGCACCGCTCGCTTTGTCTCATGAAATGAAACGCACTCGGGCTCAAATGGTAGGCCACAGAATTCGAGGATGCGTCGCACCTCGATCTCAAGGTTCTCCACCACCGACTCGTACTGCACATGCAGCACCTCACCGGGCAACGCCTCGTCCCAATGACGCATGATTTGCTCGTACTCGAGGTAAAACTCCCCGAGCTCAAACAAGTCGTAGGTAAAAGTCTGCCCTTTAGCGAAATGCTGCTTAAAACATCCGAAGCAACTATCCATAGGATGACGGCGAGCATCGATAATCTTGGCGTTGGGCAAAATCGCCTTAATGAAGCCGACGTAAGCGAAATTGTTCGGCATCTTGTCCGTAAAAAAGGGCGCGCCGCCCCGGTGACGGCGGGTTTGATCCAGATATTGTGCGCCAAGCTCGGCCAAACGCGACTCGGGTAAATCCAATATACATTGCGGGAATGCCTGGCCAGTCCGTGGTCTGGCCAGACCCTGTGCGATCATCGAGATATCTGGCAGTTCGCTGGTGCCGTCCACCATCGAATGACTCGCGAGAATTTGCTCAAGGAGCGTTGACCCCGATCTCGGCAA
>CAYZUV010000129.1:2817-6480 GCA_964481245.1 uncultured Pseudomonadales bacterium | reverse complement strand
TCCACCATGCGGATGCATGTCCTCTGCTTTAAATGGGGCACCAAATACGGGCCTGACTATGTGAATCGCTTGTATGCGATGGTCTCAAGGAACTTGTCGCTGCCCTTCTCGCTGCATTGCTTTACGGATGACACCGCAGGCATTCGATCCGAAGTTGAGTGTTACCCTCTGCCAGAACTTGGATGCCCTGTGCCAGTCAATGTGCCTGGCATGTGGCGGAAAACCGCAATCTGGCGTGAGGATCTCGTGGGTATTGAAGGCCGAGCCTTATTTGTTGATCTCGACTCTGTGATTGTTGACGCGATCGATCCGCTCTTTGAGTGGGGCGAGGATGATGACGTGATTCTGGCGCGCAATTGGCTAAAGCCGCTGTCTCGCCTTGGTCAAACAACGCTGTTTCGCTTTAAGGTCGGTGCTCATGCCTACTTACTCGAGAATTTTCAGCGCGATTCTCAGGGTATTGCCGAGCAGTACCGGTTCGAGCAGCACTATGTCACGCAAAACGTGCGCGGGGGCGTGAAATTCTGGCCCAACGAATGGGTTCGCCACTACCGTGTTCATTGTTTGCCGGGTTATATCTCGCGTTATTTTAAGCCTGCGTCGATTCCCAAAGGGGCGCGAGTGATTGCATTCCCAGGGGAACCAAACCCCGCGGATGCTCTTATGGGGCAGTGGACTCACGGTGAACCTGTGACGGCGGAGCAACACTTGAAGAATTGGTTCATTCCAGAAAAGCGAATTCGGCCGAGCTTGCGAGGGCATTTAGCCTGTTTCCAAAAACCCTGCCCCTTCGTCGCCGAGCATTGGCGTGAGTGAAGGATCGGTTTGCGAGGGACGCTAGAGGTTAAAGAGGGAACTCAGTTATGACGGATGATCGTGATTCTTATGACCTTGAGGCCTTTGACTGCAGAACATTCTCGTTTCGAGGGCAGTCAAAACACGTCTACGTGAAGGGTTCTGGCCCTGGCGTGATCATCATGGCGGAAATGCCCGGCATTCATCCGTTGGTCATTCGCTTTGCTGAACGCGTCCAGGAAGCCGGCTTTCAGGTGTGGTTGCCCAGCCTTTTTGGTGACGATGGACGGCCAGCCACGCAAGGCTATTTAATCAAGACCATGATCAGAACGTGCATTCGGCGCGAATTCAGGGCACTTGCCGCTCATCGCTCAAGCCCGGTGACTGATTGGTTGCGTGATTTGGCGCGAGAGGTCCATGGGGCATGCGGTGGTCGAGGTGTGGGCGCCGTGGGCATGTGTTTCACCGGCAACTTTGCTTTAAACCTAATGCTGGAACCTGCGGTGGTAGCGCCCATCCTCTCGCAACCTAGCCTGCCCCTGACTAACCCCGCAGGACTCCACATCGAACCTGAAGCACTGAAACAAGTGAAGGCACGATTGGTTGATGAATCACTGACCGTGCGTGCCTATCGATTCGAGGGGGATCGCTTTTGCACCGCGCAGCGATTCGAGGCCTATGAGGCCGCGTTGGGTGAAGCGTTTGAGTCGCGAGTATTACCTGATTCGGCAGCGAACCCAGACGCCGGGATGCCGCCCCATAGCGTGGTCACTCACCATTTGATTGATCGACGAGGCCAGCCAACGTTTGAGGCGCTAGAGGATATGATTGGCTTTCTCCAAGAGAGGCTCAGGCCCGCGTAAAAAGCGGGAGTGGGCACTCATCAATTAAAGGATCGTAGTACACTAGCGCTTTTGTAAAAGCCGCCCTACTTCATGAGCATTGATTTCAGCTTTTTAGACACGTTTGAGCAAAAGAGCATCCTCATTGTTGATGACGATCGTTTCATCCGCGGCGTCTTGGACAAGCTGCTGCGGATGATTGGGTTTGAAAAGATCACTGCGGCTGAAGACGGTGAAATCGCTTTGTCAGTGATGGATGAACAAGCGTTTCACTTGATGATCACAGATGTGCAAATGCCCAAGGTGAACGGACTCGAACTGCTCAAGATGGTGCGATGCGGCCAGTCCCCGGCGTCCAGATCGATGAGCAGCATTGTTGTGACCTCGATGGAAGAGGAGTACGTCTTGGCGACTGCCATGGCGCTCGACGTCAACGGATTCATCCAAAAGCCCTTTAATGCGCCAACGTTGATCAAACGTCTTTTGATTGCCATGTCCGAAAATGCCAAGGAAACAGCCGGGTTTCCCTACGCGGATGTCAGGACAGACTATGAGAATCTGACGCTTGAGGCTCAGAAGGGCGTTCAACGAGGGGGGCACGACGCGCAGCACATTCCTCGGGAACGAGGTGATCGCTACACCGTGATATCGCTCTTTCAGCTTCGCCCTGACATGCAGCTAGCCGAGGATATTAAGACAAAGAACAACACGATCTTAATGCCGGCTGGTTTTACACTGACGGAAACCAGAATCCACAGAATGTGGGAACTTGAAGATAATCTGGAAAAAACCAGCTTCAAAATTGTGGGTGGTTGGACGCTCGACTAGGTAGGCCATCCATAGGCCTAGTTGCTTATCAAATCCCGCTAGATGTCGGAGGAGACCTTGAATCTCGAATCAACGCTTGAGCAGCTGACGCTCGAAGAGAAAATTCGGCTGGTCTCGGGCGCGAGCCTTTGGCGTACCCACGCCATTCCTGAAAAGGGGATCCCTGTACTCAAAGTGAGTGACGGACCGAACGGCGTGCGTGGGGACGGCGGCCAGGCATCGGTGTCATATCCCGTGGGTATTGCATTGGGTGCGAGCTGGAACCCGGACTTAATTGAGCGTGTTGGCGCGGCGATCGCTCAAGACGCCAAAGACAAAGATGTTCAAGTGGTGCTCGGGCCCACCATTAATTTGCAACGCACGCCCATTGGCGGGCGTAACTTTGAATGCTATTCGGAAGACCCGCTGCTTTCTGGCGAGCTTGCGCGGGCGTTTACCAAAGGGGTTCAGTCTGAGGGTGTAGGTGCGTGTCTTAAGCATTTCGTTTGCAACGACACCGAATTCGAACGTCAGACCGTGTCATCGACTGTTGACGCCCAAACGTTGAGAGAAGTCTATCTAAAGCCGTTTGAGATTGCTCTCCGTGAAAAGCCATGGACGATCATGGCGGCCTATAACCGAATCAACGGCATCTATGCCTGCTCGCACAAAAATCTGTTGGTAGACATTCTCAAGACCGAATGGGGCTTTGAGGGCCTTGTGATGTCTGACTGGTGGGCCGCAAAAGAAACGGTGCCCAACGCACTGGGCGGATTGGATCTTGAAATGCCAGGCCCAACCACGGTGTGGGGCGATGCCCTGCTCGAGGCAGTCCAGAAGGGCGTGGTGGCAGAGGATGTGATTGATGACAAAGTCCGTCGTTTATTGACCGTTCTCGATTGGAGTGGGCGTTTTGAAGCGCCAGAAGAGAAACCTGAACAAGTCTCTTGCAGTCAACAAAGTGTTCAAGCGGCCTACGAGGCAGCAGTAGAAGGGATGGTCCTTCTAAAAAATGAGGATGTGCTGCCTCTTGCCCAGTCGTCGCTGCAGCGTGTTGCGTTGATTGGACCCAATCTCAGAGAGTATCGAATCATGGGCGGCGGCTCCTCGTCACTCAAGCCCGAGTCGCTGTCTGAGCCGATGGCTGCCCTGGCCGCCGCAGCGCCGCATATTGAGTGGACGACCGCGATTGGCTGTAAGACACACAAATATTTGCCAG
>CAYZUV010000129.1:0-2717 GCA_964481245.1 uncultured Pseudomonadales bacterium | reverse complement strand
ATTGAGTACGAGGCTGATCCGGATCCCGAGAAGAATTTCCGCGCATTCCGATACGGCATTTTGCCGCCTGAACAGATGGATCCAGTGGAGGAGGCCGTATCGGTTGCGAGCGAGGCGGATGCCGTATTGATCTTCGCCGGAACCAATGATGATTGGGAAACGGAAGGCCACGATCGTGAGGTAATGGAACTCCCTGGTCGTCAGGATGAGCTCATTCAGCGCGTCTGCGAGATCAACCCAAACACGGTGGTCTTGCTGAATAGTGGCTCGCCAACGGCAATGCCCTGGTTGGCCGAGGCTCGCGCAGTGCTGCAAATTTGGTTTCCCGGCCAAAGTATGGGTCGTGCGCTTGCCGACATCCTATTTGGACATGTGAGTCCTTCAGGTCGGCTGCCGCAGACGTTCCCTAAGGCACTGAGTGATGCCCCAGCGATGGCTGATTATCCAGGCGAAAATGGCGTCATGCGTTACGGTGAGGGCATTAATGTTGGGCATCGAGCGTATATCCAACATGGCGTTGAGCCGTTGTTTGCATTTGGTCATGGGTTGACCTATGCAGCGTTTGATTACGGTGCGCCCTCACTCGTTAAGACCGAGGCCGGCCTCAGCGTCGAATTGGAAGTCCGGCATTGTGGCGTAGTCCCAGCCCAAGAAACGATTCAGATTTATGCCCGCTTTGGCGATGAGCCTTGGCCGAAACCTGCTCAAGTTCTGGTCGGGTTTCGGAAGGTATTGATTGAACCTGGGGCGTCGGTCACTGTGCGCGTCCCACTTGAAGGCTCCATGTTTCATGCATGGGATGAGGCGCGAGCAGCGTGGCAACCCATCACGCAGCCGGCAACCTTAATGGTCGGCGCCTCGGCAACTGACATCCGTGCTGAGTTGGCGCTAATGCCGAAAGATCTAACCCATTGACGGCGGGGCTTGGGTCCTAAGACTCAATTGACTGAGTTGTGTCGGTTGGCTCAGTCAAAGCTCAGTCCTTCAAATTCGCCTGATTCTCGCCAATCTTTAAGGTACTTAAAGTAAGCGCTGGCGCCTTGTGGGTAACCCACAGAGAATCGCGCGGCGGGGCCTGGCTCTTGGCCCTCATTGTTGTAATAGCCTGGTGTGCATTCCTGGGAACCAATCATGCGGCCAGGACCTGTGAGCAATAAATCGATCCAAGCCTGTTCCGCCTCTTGGCTAACGCCCACCGTTTGATGCCCGTGGTCGAGCGCATGCTTCACGACCATTGCAATGGTCCGTCCCGATTCGGTGAGGTTGTGCGGCACATTGGAAATTAAATTTGCGCCCTGCGTGGGTTGAACAATGAAGGCATTGGGGAAGCCGTGAACGTGAGTGCCATGGAGCGTGCGCATGCCATCTTTCCAATGGTCGGATAGCCTCACGCCGCCCACGCCCTCAAGGTCAAAACCGGTACGCTCGGTGTGCGGGGTGCCGACTTCAAAACCGGAAGCATAAATCAGGCAGTCCAGCGGGAAGTGCTCGCCGTTGACGATGACGCCGTCTTCAACAACCTTCTCCACGCCTTTGCCATCGGTATCAACCAGCCTCGTACTGGGTTGATTGAATGCCTGTAAGTATTCGTCGTGAAAGCAGGGTCGCTTGCATAATTGGCGATACCAGGCCTTGAGGTTTTCCGCTGTGGCTTTGTCTTGTACGATCTCTTCCGCGCGCTGTCTGATCTCTTCCATCTTCTCGAAATCCGCATCCTCCCAAGCGGACCACATGGCTTGCGGGGTCCGTTCGCCAGGAGGCAGTGCGGCGATTCGCGCGCGAATTCGCCTTGAGAGATCCGTCCAGCCATCCTGCACGAGATCTTCCTTGGCAGTTCCGCCAGCCTGATTTTCGGTAAAGTTTTCAAGCCAACGTTGCTGCCAGCCCGGCGTCGCGATGGTCTCAAACCACTCAGGATCCGTGGGTGTGTTATCGCGAACGTCGACCGACGAGGGTGTGCGCTGAAAGACGAAGAGTTGCTTGGCGGCGCGGGCTAAGTGCGGCACGCATTGAACAGACGTTGCACCAGTACCAATAATGCCCACGCGTTTATCGCTAAGTTGTGTCATGGGTGCACCTTCAGGCGAGCCACCGGTGTAACCGTAATCCCATCGACTAGTGTGAAAGGAATGCCCTTTGAACGATTCAATGCCGGGGATGCCTGGTAACTTCGGCACGTGCAGAGGCCCAGTGCCCATGCCGATAAATTGCGAGGTGAAGCAGTCACCCTGTCGCGTCTCTATTTGCCAGCACCCGTTGCCCTCGAGCCAGGAAAGTTTTGAGACCTGGGTGTGAAAGAGTGCGTTCTCATATAGCCCAAATTGCCGACCAATATTGCTGCAGTGCGCTCGAATTTCTGGCGCGTGTGCATATTTCTCGGTGGGCATATGGCCGGTTTCTTCAAGAAGCGGCATGTACACAAAGGACGCGGTATCGCATTGCGCACCCGGATAACGATTCCAATACCAGGTCCCGCCAAAGTCGCCTCCTTTTTCGACAATGCGTACGTCAGAGATGCCCTGCTCCTTGAGTCGGGCGCCAGTGACCAGCCCTGCAAAGCCGCCTCCAATAAAGGTAAAGGTTACGTGGTCTGTCTTAGGATCTCTGGGGGTGACCGGGGTATACGGGTCCTCTAAATAGTGAGACAGGTGCCCCTCAATGCGGATGTATTGATTGTTGCCGTCAGTGCGAAGGCGCTTGTCTCGCTCCTCGCGATA
>CAYZUV010000128.1:0-6517 GCA_964481245.1 uncultured Pseudomonadales bacterium | reverse complement strand
TCGGCCACCTTTTTTTTTGCGCCTTCATGTATCCTTCGGGGTCGAGAGGCTAAGGCGCTCTAAAAACCGTAAAAGCAAGTGTTCTCTGCGTCGTGTTCACCCGTTTGACCGGTATGAATCAATGTGAGCACCGGTTATCAAGCGATTTGCAGTGCAGAGTGTTCAGTTAGGTGGGCGTGGACATTTGGACCGAGAGGGAGGGGTTATCACCTAGAAGGAGCGCTAAGGGACAATCTGAGGCTTTAATCTATTTTGAGCACGAGGGCCAAGGCGGCGAGGCACGACCGGGGTCTGGTATAGGCTTAGTCCTTGCGGGCTGAGACTTGCGAAGTCTGAGTATTGGCCTCGGGCGCGATGAACAACGTTGTCAATAAGGAAAAACGATGTCTGAAGAAATAAAAAAGATTGCCATTTTAGGTGGAACCGGCGATTTGGGCGGCGGCCTGGCCCGCCAATGGTCGAGGGCGGGTTATGAGATCCTAATTGGCTCGAGAACACTGGAGAAGGGTCAACAGGCGGCCGCAGACCTGCTAGCGGAATTCCCAGATCTTCATGTCACCGGGCTCGATAATGCGGCTGCGTCTGAGCAAGCGGATCTGGTTGTACTGACTGTGCCTTTCGCGCACCAATTGAGCACGTTGGACACTGTGAAGCACGCGCTCGTTGGCAAAGTGTTGATCGACGTGACAGTACCCCTGATGCCGCCAAAAGTCGGGACGGTTCAACTGCCTGAGGCAGGCTCTGCCGGGCAGCAGGCTCAAGACTATCTCGGCGAAGAGGTGCATGTGGTGTCAGCGTTCCAGAACGTCGGAGCAATGCATTTACAAGAAGACCACGCCATTGCATGTGATGTGTTGGTCACCGGCAATAAGCGGGCTGCAAGGGATACGGTGATTCGTCTGGTTGAGGCGCTCGGACTTCGGGGCTGGCACGCCGGACCCATCGCGAATGCCGCGGCGGCTGAGGCACTGACGTCCGTTTTGATCACCATTAACAGGCACCACAAAATTCAGGGGTCTGGATTGGTCATCACAGGAGAGCCAGCCGAGGATGCGCCGGCGGAGGGCTAGCGCGACTTAGCTGGCCTAGCGTGTTTGACCCCTTGGTCGCCAAGTGTCCAAGGGGTGAGCCTGGCCTCTACTCTAGATGGTTAAGATCGTCACGCTTGCAATACTCGACTAAAGTGACGGTGCGGTGCGTCCCGACGCTTTGGGGTAGGGCAGGCGCGCGGCGGTCAAGTGCCTTGAGTCTCATCCCACGATATGATCGGGTCTGGTCCTTGAGTCAATTTTTTTGAGCATCTCGTTATGAACCTTGAATTCATCGCCATTGAGAACTTCCCAATGGTCAACCCCGGTGATGATCTCGCGGCATTGATCGAAGCAGCGCTGGCCGCGCAGGCGATCACACTGATGGATGGAGACGTGCTGTGTCTTGCGCAGAAGATCGTGTCGAAGGCGGAAAATTGTTACGTCGATTTACGCACAGTGACGCCTTCATCCGAAGCGATGGCGCTCGCGGAAGAGGTCGACAAGGATCCTCGAAAGGTTCAACTCATCCTCGACGAGTCTGTGGAGGTGGTCAGAAAGCGCCCAGGGGTTTTGATCGTTGAGCATCGGTTGGGGTTTGTGCATGCCAATGCTGGAATCGACCAATCGAATATTTCACTCGAAGGGGTGGATCAAGAAGAACTCTGCCTGCTTCTCCCGAAAGATCCAGATGCCAGTGCTGAAGGGTTGAAGGAGAGGCTCGAAGCGATAACAGATTGCAAGCTGGCTGTGGTGATTAATGATTCGGTGGGCCGAGCATGGCGGATGGGTACCGTAGGGCTTGCCATTGGTGTTGCAGGATTAACGGCGCTCGAAGACTACATCGGCGACCACGATATCTATGGTACCGAACTCAAAGTGACCCAGGTGGCTGCCGCTGATGAATTGGCCGCTGGCGCATCTCTTGTGATGGGTCAGACCACGGAACGCGTACCCCTGGTGCTCATTCGTGGCTACCAGCGAAGGGCAAACCCTGAAGCGGAATCGCAGGGTGTTAGACCGTTGATTCGACCCAAGCAGATGGACATGTTCAGATAGAATGAAGCTCTCGCCCGCTAACGGGAATCGATCATGACCGCAGATCAAAGCCATGTTCTTGCACTATCTGGTGGCGTGGGTGGCGCCAAGCTCGCTTTGGGCTTGAGTCAAGTATTGCCCCCAGAGGCCCTATCCGTGTTGGTCAACACGGGGGATGATTTCACGCATCTTGGGCTTAGAATATGCCCAGATTTAGATTCGCTGATGTACGCACTGTCATTTCGAGCCAACCAAGCGCTCGGTTGGGGACAAGAAGGCGAGACTTGGCAGTTTCTCGAGGCACTGGGCCAACTCGGGGGTGAAACTTGGTTCCGGCTCGGTGATCGCGACCTAGCGACCCATATCCAACGCACGCAATGGCTTGCGTCTGGCCTCACGCTCACTGAGGTTACGCAGAACCTTTGCCGCAATTTGGGTATTGAAATCACTGTCCTACCGATGACGAATGACGTCGTTGCGACAGAAATTATCTGTCAATCAGGGGATGTGCTCGCTTTTCAACATTACTTTGTTCGAGAGCAGTGTCAGCCGCCGGTGCTGAATGTCCAATTTAAGGGGATCGAAACCGCGACGCTTAATCCAGCGGTGGGTGCACTCCTCGATGGGCGCAGCGACCTTACGGCTGTCATCATATGTCCCTCAAATCCATTCGTTTCTGTGAAGCCGATTTTGGATTTAGATCAGACGGCCGAGCGATTGATCAAAAGCGCCGCGCCTGTGATTGCAGTCTCTCCGATTGTGTCAGGACTCGCGATTAAGGGCCCTGCGGCGAAGATGATGGGTGAGATGAGCCTGCCGACGTCGGCGCTAGGCGTCGCTGAATATTACGTCTCAAATTACCCTGGCGTGCTTGACGCCTTCGTCATCGATCGAGCCGACGAATCTTACAGAGAAGCCATCGAAGCGCTGGGTCTTAAGGTCTTTATTACGGACACCATTATGCAGAGTTTGGAGGATCGAAAGAGGCTCGCAGATGACGTGATGGGGTTCTGCGAGTCGATGCGCGCCTGATGAATACGGCTGCCATCATTCCCATCAAGGCATTCGCCAATGTGAAGCAGCGCTTATCTGCGCTGTTGGACGAGATGGAACGGGCAGCGCTTGCAGAGGCGATGCTCAAGGATGTGCTCACTGCGGTGGGGCTTTGCCAACACGTGGATGAGGTGTTCTTGGTCAGTCGAGATCGCTTAGTTCATGACATCGCCTTGGAATTTGATGTGCAGGTCATTCATGAGCCGGAGCAGACGGATTTGATTGGTTCAGTCACTTATGCGGCGTCAGTCCTCGAGGATCGAGGGTTTGATCGAATGCTGTTCTTGCCGGGTGATGTGCCGCTCGTAACGCCTGATGAATTAGACGCCATTTGCGATGGCGTCTCAGACCCTCCGATGATTCGAATCGTGCCAGCAAGTGATTTGTTCGGGACGAATGGGTTGCTTGTCTCACCGCCCGCGGCCATCAGTTTCTTATTCGGGCCCGATAGTTTTCGAAAGCACCTGGAGATTGCAGAGCACGCCTCGCTGCGCGCTGAGGTTATCCAGTTGCCGGGGCTGGGTTTAGATTTAGATACGCCAGAAGACCTCATCCAATTGTGCGACCGACTGGCAATTGGCGAAACAGCATCTCATACTCTTGTTTTTATGAATGACAATGCCATGAGCGATCGTTTGTCGGCTTGGCAAAAGGATGCAAAGTGAAGGATTTAGATCGAATCTTACAGCTTGCGGAACAAGGACAAGGATTGTCTGACGCCGACAGCCGCGAACTCATTCAGGTGACTGACCTCGAAGTACTGCTGCCGCTCGCAACCAAGGTAAGAGATTTAGGGCACCCAACGGCGATTTCTTACTCGAGAAAAGTGTTCGTGCCGCTGACGCATCTTTGTCGTGACGTTTGCCATTACTGCACGTTTGCGCAAGTGCCCAGAAAGCTTGAGGTGGCCTACATGAGCCCAGAGCAAGTCCTAGACATTGCTCGGCAGGGCGCTGAGGCAGGCTGCAAAGAGATTCTTTTTACGCTGGGTGATAAGCCAGAGGCACGATATAAAGCGGCGCGAGAGGGCCTTAAGGCACTCGGCTATAGCACGACGCTAGAGTATTTGCGGGCGATGGCAGAACTCGTGCTCACCGAGACCGGACTATTTCCACACTTGAATCCAGGACTCATGACGCGCGAAGAAATGGCGGCATTGCGCAAGGTCTCGATCTCGATGGGCATCATGCTCGAATCTGCTTCTGATCGACTGACCGAGAAGGGTATGCCGCATTATGGTTCGCCGGATAAGGTGCCCGCCAGGCGCCTTGAAACAATCCGGCTGGCAGGTGAGTTGGGCGTGCCTTTTACTTCCGGCATTTTAATTGGCATCGGAGAGACCCGAGCTGAGCGGATCGATTCGTTGCTCGCCTTGCGCGATGCCTCCCGGGACCACGGTCAGATCCAGGAGCTGATTATTCAGAATTTTCGCGCTAAACCAGGCACGAAAATGGTGGACGCGCCCGAGCCAGATTTAGACGAGTTACTCTGGACCATCGCGGTCGCTAGGCTTCTCTTTGGCTCGGAAATGAATATCCAGGCGCCGCCGAACCTCAGTCCCGGCGTCTTTCATCGAATTATTGCTTCAGGGATTAATGATTGGGGCGGTGTTTCGCCCGTCACGCCGGATTTCGTCAACCCTGAAGCGCCCTGGCCGCATTTGGAGGAACTGGCGAAAGAAACGGCTCGGGAGGGCAAGGTGCTGGTTGAGCGGCTGGCCGTTTATCCCTCGCATTTGAAGTCGTTAGATCGCTGGATTGATTCAGAACTCCAGCCCTTGGTTCGCTCAGAGCTCGACGGCGAGGGGTTCGTGCGTCGTGAGGATTGGTCAGCTGGGGCGGTCGTGAAGGCACCGCAAACCGAGCTTAACCGAGTCGGCCAAGTGCCCATGAGGGCGCCAAGCGCTGATCTTGCGCAGATTTTAGATCGAGCGTCCGCAGGCCAGCGGCTCGTCGAATCTGAGATCGTGCGCCTCTTTAAGGCGCGAGGGGACGAGCTGTCGCATATCTATCAAGCCGCGGACAAGGTTCGTCGTGATTTGGTTGGCGATGTGGTGACTTACTGCGTGAATCGCAATATCAATTACACCAATGTGTGTTATTTCAAATGCCAATTCTGCGCCTTCTCAAAAGGTAAAATGAGTGAGAACTTACGTGGCCGACCCTACGATCTTGCCCCTGACGAGATTATGCGGCGGACGCGTGAGGCCTTCGATCGTGGTGCGACAGAGGTGTGCTTGCAGGGCGGAATCCATCCGGAATACACAGGGCAAACTTATCTCGATATTTGTCACACCATCAAACAAGTTGTTCCGCAAATGCATATCCACGCGTTCTCGCCGTTGGAGGTTTGGCAGGGCGCCAAAACGTTGGGTAAGTCGCTCACAGAGTTCTTAGGTGAATTAAAAGAGGCCGGTCTTGGCACCCTGCCAGGTACAGCAGCCGAGATTCTGGATGACGAGGTCAGAGCGACCTTGTGCCCAGACAAGATCAATACTGAGCAGTGGCTTGAAGTCATGCGAGCAGCTCATGAGGTTGGCTTTAACACCACGGCAACGATCATGTACGGCCATATTGAGCGCTATGAGCACGTGGCGCGTCATTTACTCAGGATCAGAGATTTACAGACTGAGACCGGAGGCTTTACCGAGTTCGTCATTCTGCCCTTTATCCACATGGAGGCGCCGATGTATTTGAAAGGCGGCGCTAGGAAGGGGCCAACCTTCCGGGAGGCGCTGCTGATTCACGCGATCTCTCGCTTGGTGCTGAACCCGGTGATTAAGAACATTCAAGCCTCCTGGACCAAGTTGGGTCATGACGGCGCAAGGGCGTGTTTGAACGCAGGCGTGAACGACCTCGGTGGCACCTTGATGAATGAGACGATCACTCGCGCGGCGGGTGCGAGTCATGGCCAGGAGACATCCCCAGAAGCAATGGAAGCACTGATTCTGAGCGCCGGGCGAATCCCACAGCAGCGAACCACGACCTACCAACCCGTCGACGAAGCTCAAAGGGAGAAGTCGTTGGCTGCGCCAGCGCTTGTCGAGCCCAGCTACACGGCCGCACGTCGTTATGATCGCAAAACCCCCAAAAATCAGCTGGTGAGAAACGAGCGATTCAATGAGGAGCGATTGACCAGCAGCGAAATTATCTGAATAGCCTTGCTGAGACTGGATGCCACGTGCACGGCCTAGACTGGGTCAATGCAAGACCAAAAGTCTCGCGTCTCGTGTCGATCTAAGAGATGATGGCCGCGCGCCTGCCCGAAATGCGACCCCAAGGCACCGCATCAAACAGTTAGAGGAGACCTGAACATGGCCATTCCCCAAAGAACAGCATTGACCCTGCCCGATCCCCGGGGCGTGACACCCACGATTGAAATGGCAAAGTGGGCTGAGG
>CAYZUV010000127.1:0-6574 GCA_964481245.1 uncultured Pseudomonadales bacterium | reverse complement strand
CGGCTCACTGACGATTCCACGACTGGCAACCCCAGGGCGAAGACTCCACATCTTGTTGGGGCTCTGCGTGTGCGCCATCGCCTCCAGTCTTCTGTTGCAGTTCAACCACGATGGATTGCTCACAGTGGGCCTGATCATTCAGGGAATCGCTCGGTCCTCGCTGATGACAGTGCTCGTACTGACATTGGTCGAGCTACCCGGCATCGGCGAACGCTATGCTGGACTCGCGAGTGGCCTCTTTTTCTCAGCTGCAGAATTTGGTGGCGTCATGGGCCCGACGCTCTTGGGCATGACCTACGATTTCTGGGGTGACTTCTCTTTGGGCCTCGGTCTTCTCACGCTTGACGCAATGCTTCTCGCCTGGGCAACCCTGGTTCTAATGCGGCGCGTGAGCGAAGCTGAACACATCCGCTAGGTTGCCAGTTACGCGCGAGCTGAAGGCTTACCAGGTTTAGACCAAGGATCGACGCTTGACCATTTCGGCCATTTCGCCTGCGAGTCCCACTTAATTGGGAAGATGATGAGGCGGACGAGATACAGACGGTTTGGAGCCCCAAGGGATCCGTATCGTGACCGGAGTCGCGGCACACATACGCTCCTGGCGGATGATCTTCCGACTGAAGACATAAACCGAGTGCATCGGCAAAAAAAGCGCTTGCACGGACCAAAAGGCAGAACCCATCCGACTTTTCGCGGCGCCGAGAAATGCCGAGCGCTCGCGGTGGCAAGTGAACCCTGATTCGCCCTCTATGACTTATCCGTTATAGTGACCGGAAACCCGTGACAGGTCCCCCGATGCCAACCTTGTTTGACACGCAGATTCACTATTATGGGGATCAACCCCTCGAACCCATCGCGGTCACGCAGCCCATGCGCGATGCTCGCGCGGCGCTCGCAAGCCTAAGCGTTGAGAGGCAGGGATTCACATTATCTCGGCACCGCTCGCAGATCGAGGATTGGGACGATCTTGATCACGTCAACCAAGTTCATGGTCCAGAAATTAGCCGCCTCGCTCAAACCCTCACCCACGCGGATGCCGTCATCGTTTACCCCGTCATTGCTCGAAGTATGGCGCGAGCCTTGAACGAGCCCGATCATGCTCCTATTCCTATCGCCCACTCTGATTTCACAGAAGATTACCGAGCCATGGTCCGTAATCCTGCGCGCCCGTATCGACACTTTCTTGAACCGCTCATGCGCGCTCAAGGTGTCACATACGAGGACCTCAATCGCGCAACGAGACTTCAGCTACTCCAGTTTTGGCGCAGTGTCGGAGGACCTAACCCTGATCAACCGCTCGCGCTGGGCGACGCGCGGTGCTTTCCGAGCCATCGCCTGCATCGCGAAACCGTCGAAGACTATGCGGGCGAGCGACTCGCCTTTGAGACCTTCCTGGTTCGAGCGCCCGTCAATCCAGCAGATGATCATTGGTATGTTTTTTCGGACTTGGGAATTGATGAGGTGATCATCTTCCAAACGTACGACTCTCGAGCAGAGGAAACAGGCCGACCCTTCTGGACACCGCATTGCGCAGTTCAATCCCCCGACGCTACGGCAACACCACGAAAAAGCATCGAAATGCGTGCCTTGTGCCTTTGGCACTAGTTAGCGACAGAGAAAGAACACGGGTCAGCTCGAGGCGACCGGAATTTCACAAAACTCGTCCAGAACAATGGGCTGCGTAACAAACTGATTCCTATGAGAACCCGCACACCAAGAGGGCATGACCATTGAGTAAAGCCCGCCGCCACCCGCGACCAGGATCAGAATCTGACTCGGGTCCGCAAAACAGGATCGCACGGTCGTCGGGTCGGTCTTACCCGCAAAGCCCGCATGAATGGCCTTCATTTCGCCGACGGTGAAGCGACAAAGGTCAGCCAGTCGTCCCGCCACCTCGCGCCTTCCGAGCCCGCCCTGCGCCAAGATCTTGGCGTGATCAGGATTCAGCGCGACCACGGCTGCGCCGCCGCCCAGTACGGCATTGTTGGTTGCGAGATTTGTTAGACCTATCGACAACACCTTGAGCAAGCGCTCAGCATTGTCTTCGAGATCTGCGTCACCCGAATACATCACCGAATGGGGTGCCTCGGCGCCTACCACAGTGACCACACTATCGGATGGATCAAACCCTAAGCTCACATGCAGCGGTTCAAATGGACTGTTTTCCTCGTCCTCAGCAAGACAATAAGTGAACTTACCTGGATGACCGAGGAGCGCCATATCTGAGATGCCCGGCCGCGCCCCACCGATATTCATCATCGCAAGCCTGAGTGCGCGACCAATGCTTGCATTGGCTCGATAACCCGGCCCGAGCGCGCCATAGCCTCCACTAATGCCCCCACAGGCAGCTCGGGCAGGCCCATTCACAATCAGTAGGGGGGCTGTGCAGTGCGTGGTGCCTTGCATTTCGGTTAAGTCAAATTCATCTTGAATGACTGCTTGAACCGCCGCCACCACCACGGGCATGTGATCGGGCAAACACCCTGCCATCACCGCAGCGATCGCCACTTTCTCAACGGTTGCGGTGCAACCCGCCGGGCCCATCACGCCAAGGCTTTGGTCGGCCGGCATTCCAGCCGCGACCACCAATCGAGCCACACGATCCGGTGTTGGAATGACGACAGGTAATCCGTCAGTACAACCGGCCTCATGAAGCCACTCAAGCGCTTCAGCTTCAGTCCCAGTTTGGAGCCACTCACTCATTCGAGGATCCCTTGAGGGCATCGACGATGGTTCGAATATGAGCCTCTGCGACATTGGCCATTGCGGCCTTACCGGTTCCCGCAATGGGATGAGGTAATCGAACACGAGGAATCCCTGGCATGGAGAACGAGAGGGCCACAAAGTCACCCTGCTCCCAAAAGTCTTCTGTCACAAGCGCCACCGCAGGAATGGATCGGTGTGCTGCTGCAATGCCGTCACGCACGGTGCCGGTAGTACAGCTGCCTCAATGCCCGTAAGCGGCAATCAGCCCATCACATTGATTGGCAATCTCATCCATCAGCACGTCTGGCGCGCTGATCGACGCGTTGCCCTTGTTATAGCGATGAATCGTTAAGTCGGGGAATTGAGCCACCAGCGCGACTTCTACCGCGTCTAAAAACGTAACCGAATCCGGAAACCCATTGGCCATCAATCCAATGGATGCCGAAGGCTCGGCTTCCAGGTCCAGGCCCAACGTGTAGGGCGAAGGCGCTTGCGCGCGCACGCCTCTTGGATCATGAAATTGAACGCTCATGCGTCACCTCATTTAGTATTGCCTCCATCGCACTCTAGCACAGCCCCTCTACACTGCCATCCATTACGCGAGTTGCGGTCCAGATTGCGGAAACGGATCTCAAGCCCTAGCATCGGACACTCCAACTCGAGCACCTTCGCCATGCTGAAACCCTTTTCCGTCCACGTCAGTGACGAGACATTAAGCGATCTCCATCAACGCTTGTCAGCGACCCGCTGGCCAGACCACATTGGCGAACCCTGGCAGTATGGAACGGATCAGGAGACCTTGAAGGCGCTCGTCGACCATTGGCTCCATGCCTTTGATTGGCGTCAAGAAGAGGCTCGACTGAATCAATTCGACCAATTTCTCGTTCCCATAAGAGAGAGAAACACCCATTTTTTTCACGCACGCTCACCGCACCCGGATGCGCTGCCGCTCTTGATGACCCATGGTTGGCCCGGCTCTGTTGCCGAATTTCTAAAAATCATTCCTATGCTGACGCACCCCGAGCAGCACGGAGGTCAAGCGAGCGATGCGTTTCATGTCATCTGTCCGTCGATTCCGGGCTACGGATTTTCGGACCCCGCGACTCAGCCAGGATTTGATCAGCAGGAAGTCGCAAAGGACCACATCACACTGATGGAAACCCTCGGTTATTCCCGATATGGCCTGCAAGGCGGCGATTGGGGATCTGCCATCAGCAGTTGGCACGCCAGGCTCGCACCTTCTCGTATCGCGGGCCTTCACTTGAATCTCATTTTCGCGCCTCGCCCAAAGGACGCCGCCGACCCCATGGAAAACGTGAGCGAAGACGAAGCCATTCGTCTGAACGCCAGTCGCTTGAAAATGGTGGACGGCGTTGGCTATCAAGCTATCCAAGGTACCAAGCCTCAAACCCTGGGCGTCGGATTAAATGATTCGCCAGCAGGTTTGCTCGCGTGGATTCTCGAAAAGTTTCATGGCTGGACTCACCACGAAGGAGATCTTTGGCAAGCCATTACCAAAGATGAATTGCTGACCAACGTGATGATTTATTGGGTCACTCAGAGCATCACATCATCGGCAAGGCTCTATTTCGAATCGAGTCACGTGAACGCCGCGCTCTTTGCGGACGGTCGAATTGAGGTCCCCACGGGCCACGCCGTTTTTCCAGGGGAATTGTATTTGCCGCCCAGAGCCTGGGCCGAGAGGCTTTACAACATCACCCACTGGGAGGTCCAACCACATGGCGGGCATTTTGCCGCGCTCGAAGCCCCGGCGTGTTTGAGCCAGGATCTACGACGCTTTTTTCATTCCCTTCGGTGAGTTATTGGCTTGCAAGACTTGCCTTGAAGCGGCCTCGCTTCTCCTGCTGCGCAGTCTTAGTATCCGCCGAGTTTAACCGTTCCAGCGTCACGCCTTGGATCCCCCCGGTAAACGGAAACTGGTGCGCATAGGGGCCCACAGGCGCGCCTGTATCTCGGCCAACGTCAAAGGTTTCTCCGCTCATGGAAAAGATCACAGGCACCGTGGCATTGATTCGCTCCTGCGCGATGGTCTGGCCATCGACAAGAAGCTGAGCGACGCCGCCAGCACCGAAGCCGCCGTCGTGATCATAATGAACGGTCAGTTGGTGCTTGCCTGACGGCAGAGGCGTTTGATCGCGGACGAAGGTGAGTTCGCGACCGAAATAGTTGTAGAGGTACACGGCAATACCCGCCTCATCAAGGTAAAGACTCCAGCCTGCCATGTTGCCGCCCTGGCACGCGATCACGCCCTGCGCGCCCCCATCAGGCACGTCAATCTCTGCTTCAATTCGGTAAGAGACATTCTTGAGATTGAGCACCGCATGTTCCGGCATTCGAGTGTGCGCTAAGGTGTAGGTGACGCGGCTATGGCCCTCGAGCGAATGAGGCACTGAGTAGTCGCCCCCACGGCGGGCGGACGCATCGCGCAAAGGGTACACACCGCGACTGGCTGCCTCGGCCTCGAATAACGCTTTCATGGCACTTAGACGCTCTGGCTCTTCATCCGAAAGATCGACCGATTGAGAAAAGTCCTCGGCAATGTTGTAGAGCTCCCACACCTCCTCCGGGCCGTCGAACTCGAAACCTGCAAAACGGATCCAAGGTAGCCGGCCATGAAAACAGGAAGCCATCCAGCCATCGTGGTAGATCCCCCGGTTTCCTAAGATCTCGAAATATTGCGTTCGTCTTTGGCTCGGTGCGAGCGAATCAGAGAATGCATAACGCATGCTGATCCCATCAACCGCCATTTGTTCAATCCCATTCACCTTAGTTGGCGGCGTGATGCCAACCACGTCTAATATCGTTGGCGCGAGATCGATGACGTGATGAAACTGCGTCCGAGGGGCCTCGTCGTGATCAAAGCCCTTGGGCCACGAGACCGCAAGCGCGTTCCGCGTCCCGCCAAAATGCGACGCCACCTGCTTCATCCATTGAAAAGGCGCATCTAACGCCCATGCCCAGCCCACATTGAAATGATTCTCACAGCGATCGGTGCCGAAATCGTCTATGTGAGCCAGCAGCCACTCAGGGTCCTCATGGATGCCGTTCTGAAAAGACGGCGCACTCCACGCGCCGTGAATCGTGCCCTCCGCAGACGCACCATTATCTCCCGTGAGATAAATGATCAGCGTGTCATCGAAAACCTTCAGCCTCTCGAGCGCCTCGAGTACGCGCAGCACTTGCGCATCGGTGTGCGCTAAAAACCCTGCAAAGACCTCCATCAGGCGACGGGCCACCGGCTTGTATCGGTCAGGATAATCGCTCCACGCAGGGACTTGCTCCGGCCTAGGGGTTAACCGCGTCCCCTTGGGGATAATGCCTGCCTTAATTTGGCGCTCAAAAATTCTTTCTCGAAGCGCATCCCAACCATCATCGAACTGCCCCTGGAAACGATCAATCCATTCGGGCGCAACGTGGTGAGGCGCATGCACGGCAGCCGGTGCGAAATAGCAGAAAAAAGGCTTGTCCGGGGCGGCGGCTTTTTGCCGCTCCAGCCAGTGAATCGCCTGATCAGCTAAATCCTCGGTCAAATGGTAATCCGCTCGATTGAGGTGGGGCTCAATCGGCGTGATTTGATCATACACCGGGGGTTCCCAATGGCTCGCCTCCGCCCCTAAGATGCCGTAAAAGCGCTCAAAACCTAGGCCTGTGGGCCAGCGATCATAGGGACCTGCAGGGTTTTGCTCCCATGCTGGGGTTAGGTGCCATTTGCCAAAGCAAGCGGTGTTGTATCCGCTCATCTTCAGCACTTCAGCAACTGTCGCAGACTCTCTGGGGATGACACTGTCATACGCCGGGAAACTATTGGCGATCTCAGTAATACCGCCCATGTGCACACTGTGATGAT
>CAYZUV010000126.1:1408-6580 GCA_964481245.1 uncultured Pseudomonadales bacterium | reverse complement strand
GCTTGTCAAGCTTCGGTGACCGAGAAAATCCAGCCGTATCACGCTCAACGATGAATGCCGTGATACCGCGCGATGCGGCCTGGGTATCGGTTTTGGCATAAATCACATAAGTGTCAGCATCTGGGCCATTGGTGATCCACATCTTGTTGCCATCCAACACGTAGACATCACCCTCACGTCGCGCGCGTAATTGCATGCTCACCACATCAGAGCCCGCGCCGGGCTCTGACATCGCAAGCGCGCCCACATGTTCACCACTGCAGAGTGCGGGCAAATACTTTTGCTTTTGCGCTTCGGTGCCATTGCGATAAATCTGATTCACGCAGAGGTTCGAGTGCGCGCCGTAGCTCAGACCCACGGAGGCCGAGGCCCGTGAAAGCTCTTCAATGGCAATCACCTGAGCGAGATAGCCCATGTCACTGCCGCCATACGCTCCACTCACGGTAATACCCAAGAGCCCGAGGTCGCCCATCTTGCGCCAGAGGTCCATCGGGAAGTCGTTACTGCTGTCGATGGCTGATGCCCTGGGTCGTAATTCGTCATCACAGAATCGGCTCACGGTTTCCCGAAGTAAGGTCAATTCCTCGCTCAGATCCAAGTCGAGCATGCTAAATGCAGCGTTCATATCAAGACTTTTGCCTCCATTGGTTTAGTGCGCTGGGTGCGTTGAGCGCAGCTTCAAAATTGGTTTGCCAGCGGTCTAGGTCTCCCAGCATGGCATCGAGTGCCTCACGTTGCGAGAGTAACTGGGCGCGCTTTTCAGTGATTTTTTCGAGCAACCAATGGAGCTGCTCATGGTTAGGCGTTCCAGGCGCATAGAGCCGAATCACTTCTGCGCTTTCATCCAGAGTGAACCCGAGCTGGCGCCCTCGGATGATCAAGCGAAGACGCGTTCGGTCACCCGCGCTATAGATTCGGCTCTTACCCTGCCGCTTAGGGTTTAAGAGCCCTTTTTCTTCATAGAAGCGAAGCGTTCGGGGTGTGACCTGGAACTCTTTGGCGAGATCAGTGATGGAGTACTGTTTCTGGATCGATTGATTCATTTTGTAGCGTCAGTTGGGTAATGCTTTGTCGTGCTGCTTGGGTTCGAGCTGGATGAGATACTCCAGGATTCTGAGCTCTCATCGCAATTGCTGCCGTTCAATCTCAGGCGCGAAGTTCCCGAAGTCCTTTAAGTCGCTCATTTCACGCTTATCCGGCACCTGCGTAGATTAACCTTTACGTTAACGTAAGGTAAAGCATCAATCGCACAACGGTTAGTGCAATGCTCTTACTGCTCTTACTGCTCTTACTGCTCTTACTGCTCTTACTGCTCTTACTGCTCTTACTGCGAAAATTGTTAGCTCTTGCGTCCAAGCGTCAATGTTAAGTTTGGACCTGATGGCAAAGCCCTTGAGGCCAGACCCTTTTGCCTAAAGCTCTGGGTTTTGGTTTTGGTTTTGGTTTTGGTTTTGGTGTTGGTTTTGGATTTGGTTTTGGTTTTGGTTTTGGATTTGGATTTGGATTTTGAATGTTGCATCTGAATTCTAGGGCCTGGGGCCTGGGGCCTGGGGCGTGGGGCCTGGGGTTGGATCTAGCTTCTCAACTATCAGTGTCTCTAGGTCGGATAGAAACGAACCTCAGACCGAATTATTTCAATCACTTCAGGCTCACATTCACATCCGAATCCAATTCTCTGGGGTCTGCACGCGGATGGCAGCGGGATCGGCAAGACCTCCCTCGAGAGCGAAAGACCACTGATTAGCCGAAAACTGTGGGTTCAATGACTGGCGCCGTAGTAAGCCCGATCTAACAGAGTGCCGCTTATCGTAAGGCAGAAAAAAGGCCCCCAAAGGAGCCTTTACTGTGTTTTGCATCAAAGTGAGTGGTCACTTACAAGTTTGACTACCTCGTTTGCCTTTGCAGTTGCCAGAGCAGCACTCATCATTCGAGATGCAGGCCTCACCAACCGCTTTCAACGGCGCCTCGCGGATTCAGTCCTTCAGCTCGGCGCTGGCGCGCAAAACTGAATACTTTCAATCTATCCATTCAAGGGCCAATTGCAAGTGTTTAGTCCGTTTTTCAATGCGCGTCAGTCGACGCACGATTGTGTCTGGCATTCTGACATCAGGCTTTTTTTGGAGTTCAGAAAAACTCCGAGTCACCCTTGCATCAAGCGTCGCATCACTGCATTCTCGAACGCATCATTTGAGTTTAAATGTGGTTCTCTATGCAGGATGCAAACGCCGAAAAGCCCGGCATTTTCTCCCCCGCGGTTCGCAATTACGCGCTCAGCGTGTTGGTGGTGGTATACACCTTCAATTTCATTGATCGACAGATACTGTCCATTCTGCTCGAACCCATTAAGCAAGACCTTGGGCTCTCTGACAGCGCGCTGGGTATGCTCACGGGGTTCGCCTTCGCACTCTTCTACGCGACGCTTGGCATCCCCATCGCGCGCTTTGCCGACCGCGGTAATCGCCGAAACCTCATTGCGCTGGCGCTCACCATTTGGAGCGGCATGACGGCGCTGTCTGGACTCGCGCAAAACTTCTGGCACTTGCTGCTGGCTCGCATCGGCGTGGGTGTGGGCGAAGCGGGTTGTTCGCCACCCGCTCATTCCATGATCGCGGATTACTTCCCTGCCGAAAATCGTGCGACAGCGCTTGGCATTTATTCTCTTGGCATTCCCTTCGGCATTCTGTTCGGGTTCATCGCCGGCGGCTGGCTGAACGAGTTTTTCGGTTGGCGCGTGGCCTTCTTTGTTGTGGGCATTCCGGGTGTGTTACTGGCGCTGCTGGTTCGTTACACGTTAAGAGAACCGCCTCGCGGGATGGCCGAAGGCCGGGTGGCTGAAGAAGAGCAACCCACCGTGATGGAAACGTTCCGGTTTCTGTGGTCGAAGCGGTCTTTCCGGCACATGGCCGTGGGCGGCGGGCTGACGGCCTTTGTTGGCTATGGCGTCGTCACCTGGGTGCCCTCGTTTTTGATTCGCTCTTACGGCATGAGCACGGGGGATGTGGGAACTTATCTTGGCCTCATCTTGGGCATTCCTGGCGGCATCGGTATTGCGCTCGGGGGCTACCTCGCCGACCGTTACGGCGCTCGCGACACCCGCTGGTATCTCTGGGTCGTTGCGGTGGCGCTGATCGCCTGCGTGCCCTTGTCCTTTGGCGTGTATTTAAGTGCAACCGCCTTTGCAAGCCTGATGTTTTTGATCATCCCCATCCTTTTGGGGAACTTCTACCAAGCGACCACCTTCTCGCAAACCCAGGGCCTTGTGTCGCTGCGCATGCGTTCGGTCGCGGCGGCCGTCCTCCTCTTCATTTTGAACATCATCGGCTTGGGCGCTGGCCCCCAGGCGGTGGGCATTCTCTCGGACGTGTTGCAACCACAGTACGGGGATGAGTCGTTGCGCTATGCATTGCTCATTCTGTCCCTGGTGAACGTTTGGTCCGCGTATCACTACTATTTAGCTGGGAAGTACCTCAAGGACGATTTAGTGACCGATTAAGGTTCTAACGGAGGGCAGCATGCCGCTCGACACCCTATTAGAGATACCCGAACAGAACACGATTCCGCTTTCGCCATCGCGGACGCCTCAAGCGGAAGCTAGGCCGTGGCCGACAGGCACACGAATCGTCAGCGCCGATAGCCATCTCATCGAGCAGGACTACTGGTTCGAGGGTTTCCCCGAGGATAAAAAAGCGGAAGCGCCCCGCATGCAAATCGTCGATGGCTATTTTGATCTGACCATTGGCGAGCGCCACATGACGCCACCCAAGCTCGCCAAGCATCTGTGTGAGGCGATGGAATGCACCCCAGGGCTGAACGACATCGAAGCGCGCATCAAAGACCTCGACATCGAGGGCGTTGAAAAGGAACTGATTTTTCCGCAGCGGCTCTTCGGCTTATTCATGTTCGGCGAGATGAAGAATCGCGAAGACGTGTTCGGGTTGTACAACGAAGCGATTTCGAAACGCTGCATGGAAGCGCCGGACCGCCTTTATCCGGTGATGGTGCCCAATTACTGGGACATGACGGCCGCGGCAGAATCCGTTGCTCGCTGCAAAGCGCTGGGGGCCCGAGCCCTCATGGTGCCGCTGAAGCCTGGGAAGAACCAAGCCGGCGACACCATCCACTATAACGGTGCGGACATGGACGCGCTCTATGAGGCCGTGGCCGAAAGCGGCCTGCCACTCACCTTCCACATTGGTGAAGCCATTCCTTCCGCCATGCCGGGTGCGGCGGGCATTTCGGTGGTCACACAAATGCAGGGGTTTCGTCAGCAGTGGTCGGCGCTGACCTTTGCCGGCGTCTTTGATCGTTTTCCCAAACTGAAAGCCTTATTCGTCGAAGGTGGACTGTCCTGGATTCCTGGGATGCTGCATGACGCTGACATGGTCTCGACCCACTTCCCCACCGCGATGAATCCTAAGCTCGAGCATGCGCCGTCTTGGTACTGGCGTGCGCACTGCTACGCGACCTTCATGACCGACCCGGTGGGCCTTTCGATTATCGATCGGATCGGCCCAGAGACCTGCCTTTGGTCATCGGACTATCCCCACCAGGAGAGCACCTTCGGTTACTCGCGAAGCGCCATTCAAGCCGTGTTTGATGCAGTGCCGCTTGAGGATGCGCAAGCAATTTTAGGGAAAACGGCACTCAAGCTCTTCGATATGGAGCGGCCCGTCCTCTAGGCTCGCTTGCGCTATCCGAACACGCCCTTAATCGCGCTATGATCGGTGACCGACATTGGCATCGAGGTTACTCATGCGCACCGCGCTGATCTGGCTCCTCAAGGGGCTCGCCGCACTCATCCTCATCGCTGGCCTCTATGTCGGCAACGTATTTTCCGATCGCCCGCTCTCACTCGACCATTACTTAACCAAGGAGCTGCTCTCGCAACTCTTTGAGTCGCCCGAAGCCATGACCAGCATCGGTATCTTCGATGATTTCAACTGGCTGACACAGCACAACGACAAAATGTCTATGGGCTCTGAGGCGGAGGCCCTCGCGCGTCATGAAGCAACCCTTAAAAGACAGGCGATTTTGTCGCGCTTTGATGCGGAGTCACTCAATCCTGAGGACCGCATCACCTTAGCCATCGCCACCTTCGATACGGCGAACGACATTGCATCGTTTGAGCGCTTCCGCTACCACGACTATCCGCTGAACCAGATTGGCGGCGCG
>CAYZUV010000126.1:0-1308 GCA_964481245.1 uncultured Pseudomonadales bacterium | reverse complement strand
ATCGTTTGAGCGCTTCCGCTACCACGACTATCCGCTGAACCAGATTGGCGGCGCGCACTTGAACCTCGTGGAATTTATGACGGACTTACACCCTATCCGTGACGAACGACAAGCTTGGGACTACGTTCACCGCGTTGAGCAGTTCGACGACATCAGCCGTGAACTCTTGGCGGAACTCAAGCGCCAAGGTGAGGCAGGCATCTACCCACCGGGTTTTGTCTTCGACCACGTTATTAGGCAACTCACGGATTTAACCACGCTCGAAGCGCACCCTTTGATCACGGTGTTTCGCCGCAAGGTTGAGGAACTCTCGCTCTCGGAAGGGCAAGTCACGGATTTAACGCGCGCGCTTGAGCGTGCAATGACTGAGCACCTGATCCCTGGGTATACCTCACTCCTCACCCACTTTGAGGCGACTCGAGACTTAGCTAACCCACATGACGGCGCCTGGTCGTTACCCAATGGTGACGACTACTACGCGCATCGACTCAAGATTTACACCACCACCAATTACTCGGCAGAGGACATTCATCGAATTGGCTTGGAGGAAGTCGCTCGCATCGAAGCCCGAATGCGCGAGCTATTGCAGGGCCTTGGCTACGGCGGGGAGCAACCAGTGGGCCAGTTGATGAATGAACTGAACGAGGATCCGAAATTTCTCTATGCCGACACCCCGGATCGAAAGGATCAGGTCGTGGCTGATTACAATGCGATGGTCGCTCAGGCGACTGAAGGCATCACCGGTTACTTCAATCGCATGCCGGAAGCTCGCGTAGAGGTTCGCGCCGTGCCCGAGTATTCCGAGCAGACCCAAGCGGGTGGATACTACCTATCACCTAGTCTTGACGGCTCACGACCGGGCATCTTTTACGCGAATCTCTACGACATCAAACAAACGCCCACCTACAGCATGCGGACTCTGGCCTTTCACGAGGCGGTGCCAGGGCATCACTTGCAAAATGCCCTGAACCAAGAAAATGAGTCACTGTCGCTCTACCGTAAACACGGCTACTACACATCGGCCTACGGTGAGGGCTGGGCGCTGTATGCAGAGCGGCTCGCGACAGAAGCAGGATTACTCGAAAGCGACTTTGATGAACTGGGCGTCCTCCAGAGCGAACTGTTTCGGGCCGTGCGATTAGTGGTGGACACCGGCATGCACCACAAGCGGTGGACTCGAGAAGAAGCCATTGAATACATGAAAGCCACGACAGGGATGTCAGACACCGAGGTTCAGGCAGAAATCGAGCGCTACATTGTGTGGCCGGGCCAAGCCTGCAGTTACAAGGTTGGCATGCTGGAAATACT
>CAYZUV010000125.1:0-6672 GCA_964481245.1 uncultured Pseudomonadales bacterium | reverse complement strand
CCTGGTTGACGCATGTCGATCAAGAAATAGCTCAGCCCCTGGTGTTTCGGGACATCAAAATCAGTTCGCGCCAGGAGAATGCCAAAATCCGCGTGATGAGCGCTGGTGTTCCACACCTTTTGGCCATTAATCACCCAGGCATCGCCGTCTCGTTCTGCCTTAGTCGACAACCCGGCCAAATCAGACCCACTGCCTGGCTCACTAAAAAGCTGACACCAAGCGTGTTCGCCCGTCAGGATAGGCCGCAAGTAGCGTGATTTCTGATCATCCGAGCCGTGCGCAAGGATCGTCTCTGCTGCCAGTCCTCTCGGCCCAATGGAGGCTGCGGGGACCACCTGCTTTTCAGCAAACACTTCGGCCACAACACTCGCTTGATCAACAGAAAACCCACGACCAAACCAAGCTTCTGGCCATCGAGGCGCAGCCCAACCCCCATCAAGCAATCGCTTTCGCCACTCGATCAACGACAGTGTGGGATCAAATTCAGCGTTGATGAACGCTAGGACCTCTTGTCTTATCTGTTCAGGATTCACGCCACGTCCTCCAAATAAGCCATCATCCGTTCTCGGTGGTAACTCGGCGACCCAAATAGCACCTCGCTGCTCTTCGCCCGCTTGAACCATAAATGCGTGTCGTCTTCCCACGTAAAGCCGATACCGCCTCGAAGTTGAATCGCGGCCTTCGCCACCGACATATAAACGTCAGAGGCCATCGCCTTGGCCATGCTGGCCATTTCCACGGCGTTCTCACCCCGTGCCAGAATCGTCGCCGCCTCATAAGTTGCCGACTTCGCCAACTCGAGGTCCAGTAGCAAGTCAGCGCATCGATGCTTCAAAGCCTGAAAGGATCCGATGGGTCTGCCGAATTGATATCGAACTTTGGTATACGCCACCGTACTGTCAAATAAGGCGGACGCGCCGCCAATCTGTTCGTGAGCGAGCGCCACGCACAAATCATTGAAAAGCGCAGCGGCTGCCGTGCGATGACAGAGTCCAATCCGCTCTGCGGGTGCTGCATTCAAACGCACCTGGTGGATTCGCCGCGTGGGGTCAAGGGCTGATCGCTCATGCGCTACCAGTTTGCTCGGCGGATCAAGCAAACGGTAAAGCGCGAGCCCCTCCCGACTCTCGGCGAGCGCGAAAATGATACTCGCGTCACTCACGCCGAGTGCGATTGGGACATCTCCATGCAAGCGCTGCATCTCATCTGCCTTGACCCCACGACCCCAAGCGTTTTCTGCATCTAGAGAATCGAGCAATAGCGCACCAATCGCTTCACCCGACGCAAGGCCCGGGAGATAGCGGGCTTTCGCATCATCATTGCCCAGCCGAAGAACCGCACAGCCGGCCATAATGGACGAGGAAAAAAAAGGCCCCGTGTACAACGTTCGACCCATTTCCTCACAAGCAACACCCAACTCGACCGGACCGAAACCAGCGCCGCCATATGCCTCCGGGATGTGGATACCCGTGAGACCGAGTTCTTCCGCTAATCTTCGCCAGACGAGCGCGTCGAACCCCGCCTCTCCACTCATGTAGTCTCTCACGACCCTGGTCGGCGAGACCTCTGACAAAAACCGCGCAGTAGCCTCTTTGAATTGCCTTTGCTCGCTCGACAGTGCTGCGCTCATGTATTCATCCCCTAGCAACTCACTTGATTTGTGCTCGCATCCGGTTCAGCGGCCGCTGTTAATCCACGCGTCACCGTCCAATTGATCAGCCAGGCGCGCTCGCGACCTTGCTCGGCGTTCTCTGAAATGACCCGATGGCTTAAAAAATAGCGAGAATTTCCTCGAATGCCACCATTTGGCCACCGTTAGCAGACGAAGGCACAATGATCGGCGTTTTGATACCCGCATCGAACCAGGCTTCGACGCCATCTCGAACGTCCGTCGCGCTGCCGAAGAGCGTGGTCTCAGAGAGCCATCGATCGGTCAAAAAATGCTGAACACCGTCTCGGTCGCCCCGCTCCAGTGCAGCCTCCACACCTTCCATTTCTTCAACGAATCCGGCTTCTTTCCAATAATTTCGGTAATTTGGCAGCATGGCGTAGGGTGTCAGCGTCTTCCGATTAACGGCCATGGCCGCATCACGGTCGTCGTTCACACAGGTCGGAATCATATTGCCGATGAAAAAGGCCTCGTCGTTTCTTGCTTGATCGGAGAGCACACTGAGCGACGTTTGCATATGACTGCGTGCGCCATTGGCAAAGACCATACCCTGACCAATTTCCTCGGCGAGACGAATCATCTTCTGCCTCAGCGTTGCAAGCACCAAAGGTGGTAATTCGCCAACACGAGGCGCCGCTCTCAGTTTGTCTACAAAGGCTCGCATATCGCTCAGAGGCTTACCTGCCGAGATGCCTCTGGACTGTAAGGCAGGCGCGTGGCTCACACCAATCCCAAATCTGAACCGGCCACCCGATATTTCATGAATAAACGCTGCGGTACTCGCAAAATCAACCTCTTGGCGGAAATAGATCGGCATGATGCTGGTGCCAAAATGCATCGTGTGGGTCACGTGGGCCAATGCCTGACACAAAGCCAACGAATCACCCATGCTGGGCGCGTAGATGCCAGGAAAACCTCTTTTCTCGATCTCTACCGCGAGATCTAACGTCGTTTGTCGTCGACCGGGCATCGCCGCCAGGCTGAGTGCGGGTAACCTGCTCATAGAAACTCCTTTTATTCACTGAGTATGTATTCGTTACTGAGTCGCGAGGCACTGACTTCGAGCCGGCCACGAGTCCTTGATGGCACTCGATTTCGATTTCCGAGAGGCACGTGCCGCAGAGGCATGGGATTCAAAGCAGTGCCCTCTGTCTTAAACGAATGTCGAGGTTGAGGTCAACTTCAATGGCCCCTAACGCTGGAAGCTGCGAGCGCCTTGACTATAATCTCGACCTTGAGGAGATACAAACATGGCAAAACGCAAATCTAAGCTCGCTCTGCAAAAAGGACTAGTCGCCCTGATCGGGGTCGTCTCAATCTCAGTTCTGGGTTACTTCACCTTTATCGTAATGGATGATCAATCCAATGCTCGCTTTGAAGAAGGGACACACTTTGAGACGCTTGCAAACCCTAGACGCGTTCGGGGTGATGCTATCGAGGTCATGGAATTCTTCTCTTATGGTTGCATTCACTGCTTTAATTTGGAGGAACGACTGGAGGATTGGCAATCCACGTTGGCAACCAACGTACGATTCGTTAAACGTCCGCTGGTCGGCTCCGAAAGCTGGAGAATTCTAGCCCAGCACTTCCATACGCTTGAGTCTCTGGATGCCGAACCTGAGCTCCATCAGTTGACCTTCAGTGCGATTCATAATGGACGAAAAACCTTCGAAAGTGGCGAAGCCCTGGCTTCATTCATTGCCGACAACAGCGAGATTGAGGAAGCGGATTACCTTTCGCATTGGAATTCTCCGAGAGTCGCCTCAGAGCTCGCCCTCTCTGATCGTTTGAGCCGGCAATCTCAAGTCGCATCGGTTCCCACTCTCGTCGTTGATGGTAAATACCGAGTCAACGTGAACCGATTGGTTGGCCCAGCTCGATTGTTCGACGTCGCAGACTTTCTGATTTCACAAACCCTTAACGAGTCGAACCCTGATTCCGGCGTTTGAGTTTTGCTGCGCAACCTCGCCCTGCTCAGCGCGAGGGTTGTTCGCTTTGCAAGGGCGCCGGCTTTAGCTTCGCTTAAACGACGCACTGGAGACCCTGGGGAAGCGAGGGCGTCCGCGCAAGTCATTTAAAGCCCTGCTTGAATGAACGAACCGCATGGGGAAACAAACGTTAGGAAACGTGGCCTCCTCGGCTTTAAGAAGATCCCAAAAAAGTTCGTTATGATGCGCGCAATCACTGGACGATGGGGTGCCGCAGAGAGCGCTCCAATCTCGAATCATGATCCGAGGCGTAAAGCCACTAGCCACCAATCACGCGCCCGCATTAAAAGCTCCGAACACTCAGCGTAGGGCTCAAGACCCAAAGCGGTAGCGGAGTTTCACAACGAACGCATCGGTCAATGGCGTCTGATAACTGTTTGAGAAAACATCGGTGAAGTCTTGGTCGAGGAGCAGCGCCGCCTGATTCGACTGGCGGGTATAAACAACGAACAGATCGGACAGCGGCGCGATTTCCCAGCGATACCTTGCCTGCAAGCTCACCTGCGATACAGAAAAATCAAAGAGTGCGCCGTCGAGCGCGCCGTCTCTCACGAGGTCGCCAGGCGCATCGGGAATGCGGTAAGCCTGAGCGGCTCTCGCTTTCACGCCCACCCATTGCACAATAAACTTGAACTGCTGCTTCGCACTGAGGAAGTAATCCACACTGATTCCTGGTAACAGTTGCTCAGCTTCATACGTCCCCATGACATTGCCTGCTCGATGAAGGAGCCAGCCGTCACGATCCAGATAATTCAGCATGAAGTCGACCGCCAAGCGATCATCGGGCCGCCACGTGGCGTAGAGGTTGTGACTGCCTGAGTGCCCACCCAGTTCCTCGCCCATATAACCCACGCGCCCACCAAAACTCATCGGTTTGCTTCGATTCGAAGCCCACCCGACGCTCGCCATAAAGCGAGAGTCAACTCGGAAAGCCCCGTTACCAAAGCTGTTCAAGTCATCGTAGGCACCCGGCAACATATCCAAACGCAAGACCAATTGGGTCAAATTATTGAATACGGTTCGGTTTGATATAAACGCGCCCCCTTGGGTGAACAACCCGTCGCCATTACGCTGAACGAATCCGCGGATATCAAACTGGTTATCACGCGCCCAAGAGAGGTTGGAACTGGTTCTGATATGCGAACTGCGAATTCTGAAGTTGTCGTTTCGCTGGATGTAACCAAAATCGCTGACGTCAACTTGGTCATCGAAATACTCAATGCCCAATCTTTGAACCAACCCTCTGCGAAAAACATACTCAAAATCCAGAAACCCGCCGAAGCCCCGGTCAAGCCCGTCTTTATCTGAGCTGAACACCTGAACATCCGCTTTAAATTTGCCGTCTTCAGTCAGGTAATGACCATCAAACCCGTAGGTCAGCGCATCGGACTGTTCATTCAACACGGCCGTCGCCAATAGGCCTGCCGCGCGATAAGCGCCGCCAGGCGCGTCCTCCACGAGTAATCTTGCAGCGCCATATTGACTGCCATAACCCGTGACGATTCGATCGCCCATTGGACCCGACACAAGAAACTCTGGGTCGTCCTCGAAAGCCGCGAGAACGCCGTAACGCATTTGTCCATTCTGCCCCGTGACCTTCACCGCGCCGAGCAAATCGGTCGGCTGAATTTCATCTTTGGCGCGAATGGTTTCACCTTCCTGGAGCTCAGGCAGCACAGGTTTACCCCCAATTCGGCGGGTGTTCACCAACGTGTAGGGCGTCCCTCTATTGCCCACCCCTTGACCTCTGGTATCGGCCCTGGGGGACGCGGTGAAGACTTCCTGACCTTCGAGGAAAAAGAGTCGTTTCTCGGGGAAGAACGTTTCGGTCGCTGACAGGTTGATCACCACATCATCAGATTCCGCAATACCAAAATCCGGATTGATGGTGGCCGTCAATTGCAGGTTCGTCGTTGGTCGCCAAAAAAAGTCCGCGCCGACTCGATACTGGACGTCTTGATCGATGCCATCGGAAGTCACACCGACTGCAGGGAAAATTGAGTATTGCTGCTTGGGATCCACGTTGCGTACGGTGATGGACTGCAGCGCAGAAATAAATTTCGGGACAGTCGCTGGCAATGCCGGCCACCCCCAACGTTCATCAAGGTAAGCCACATACCTCGACATATAAAACCCTATCCGCCGCTCACCCTCGACTTTGGGCATTGATACAATACCCCAAGGAATGAACATTTCTGCACTCCACCCATTCTCCAAAGCAGCCGTCCCGCCTCGCCAAGCTCCATCCCAATCATTGGAAAATTGGCGCTCAGGCAACAGCGTGCCATCCATTTGGGTGTCGCCCAAATTGATGCCAAACCAATAGCCGTATCGGCCCTCGCCGGAGGTATCGAGTGTTAGGTTGATGTTGTCACGCTTAATTTCTCGATTATCTCGACTGGACAACCGGGCGATGAGCGTCTCCTTGGGTTGGAGCATCAGAATCCCAAGGTAAATCCCGTCTCGGTTATAGAACATGCGCACACGGGTTTCGTGCCGTGGCTTGATCAGCGTATCCGGTTCGATCACCGAAAATTCGTCATATTCGGATAATTGCTGCCAGACAGGTTCGTCGAGCTGACCATCGAGCTTGATCTGAGCATCAATTTCCTGGACGGAAATCACGTCATCCGGACCAATGTCCACGAGCAAGGCGCTCGCGTCCATCGCAATCATGAATCCAAGTAAAAAGCTCCAGCGGACCATAGACCCCCCGTTCTTCGGTGACAGGTAGCGCGTTAAAGAAACTTGCGATCAGAGACTATCACGGCCAGCGCGCACGTGGCCACGCGCGCAGTTGAGCCCTTGATCAGGCCTTAAAAAGGTCGCTATCCGCGATGTGAGCGCAACCCCGCTACACTACTGCGGCGCTGGCCCCGGGAATTGTTCTCTTAGCACTCGCTTCAACACCTTGCCGTTGGCATTTCTCGGGATGACATCAATAAATGCCGCACCTTTGGGCAGTTTGAACCGAGCCAACTTACCATCGCAGTGCTCGAGCACAGCCGCTTCATT
>CAYZUV010000124.1:3169-6685 GCA_964481245.1 uncultured Pseudomonadales bacterium | reverse complement strand
AGGGTAACGGCGTGTTGTTCCGCAATTGCCACATCAAAGTAGCGATTCGGAAATTGTTCAGAAAATGCGATGAGGTCCGAACCCTCTCGCATCGCAGGTGTAATCGCCATCAATACAGCACTCGCTTGCGCTTGCTGAATCAACCATTCGCCAAAGATGTTTGAGTAAGTCTTTTTCTTCTCGTTCTGGCCCTTGGTGGCCTCCAGCTTGGTTAACGAGTGGGAGCCGATAGGAGACTCTTCGGCGGGAAGGTAGCCTTTGCCTTTGCGCGTAACAACGTGCAGGAACTGGGGGCCCTTCAAATCCTTGATGTTATTGAGGGTGTTGACCAGCGTGGGCAAATCATGGCCATCAATCGGCCCCATATAGTTGAGTCCGAGTTCATCGAACAAGGTGCCGGGAACGACCATCCCCTTCATATGCTCCTCGGTTCGCTTTGCGAAAGCCTTAGCACTCGGCAGACCACTTAACATGCGTTTGCCGCTCTCGCGGACGTTTAAGTAGAACTGACTGCTTAGAATGCGAGCGAAGTATCGGGACAGCCCGCCCACATTCTCGGAAATGGACATGGCGTTGTCGTTCAAAATCACCAGGACGTTGGCATTGGTGGCGCCTGCGTGATTGAGGGCCTCAAACGCGAGACCTGCAGTCATCGCGCCGTCGCCAATAATGGCGACCGTTCGAGAGTGTTCACCTTTGGCTGCTTTGGCGATTGCCATTCCGAGTGCTGCGCTAATCGAGGTCGATGAATGACCAACGCCGAAGGTGTCGTAGGGGCTTTCTTCTCTTAAAGGAAAGGGCGCAAGGCCTCCGGCTTGTCTCAGCGTATGCATCCGCTCTCTTCGACCGGTCAGAATTTTATGAGGGTAAGTCTGGTGCCCGACGTCCCAAACTAAGTGATCGGTTGGGGTCTCGAGGCAATAATGCAAAGCCAATGTGAGTTCGATGACGCCGAGACCGGCGCCAAAGTGTCCGCCTGTTTTTCCAACGGTGTAAAGGAGGTAGTGGCGTAGTTCGCCAGCGAGGGTGGAGAGTTCTTGAGCAGACAGTGATCTGAGGTCTGCTGGATCGCTCACGCGATCGAGCAGTGGTGTGTTGGGGCGTTCGCTGGGAATCGAGTAAAACATGCGCGTTAAGACAGCCGGATCACGGCGCAGTTTACCGTAATCGGTTTCAAATTGACCGATTTCAGTGGTCTCTCTCGGCGACGAATTGAATTAAGTGATCAAAGGCGCTTGTCAGCAGTTGCGCGTCGGTGAGTGCTGCCCTGGCACGCGCGGTGGTCTCGGTGAGGGCGGATCTCGCACCTTCAAGGCCCAAAAGACCAACGTAGGTCGACTTCGCTTGTCGCAGATCAGCGCCAGCCTGCTTGCCGAGGGCCTCATCGGTTCCTACGGCATCCAAAATGTCATCCTGAATTTGAAAGGCAAGGCCCAGACAACGTCCGAATGTTTGTAGATCCTCAATATGGCGGCCCGCGATGATGCTGGGTGCCACGGCCGCGAATTGGATTAAAGCGCCGGTCTTTTTGGCGTGAACCTGGGTCAGCGCTTCAAGAGAGAGGCGCTGACCTTCCGCCATCATGTCGAGCGATTGACCGCCGACCATCCCGTCGGCACCAACGGCTCGAGCGAGCGCTTTGATCAAAGCTATGCGAGCCTCAAGAGTTAGGCTTTCATCCTCGCTTAACACTTGAAAGGCTAGGGATTGCAGGGCATCACCGGCCAAAATCGCCGTGGCCTCATCGAACTGACGGTGGGTGGTTGGCTTACCACGACGGAGGTCATCGTCATCCATGGCAGGCAGATCATCATGTACAAGGGAATAAGCGTGAATCAATTCGACTGCTTGAGCCGAGCTGTCGCCAGAGGACGCATCAAGCGCTAGGGCGTCACAACTCATGTAGACGAGTGCCGCGCGCAGCCGCTTTCCGCCCCCCAGCGTGGCATAACGCATGGCATCGAGCAGTCGTTCAGGCTCGGGTGTTGCTTCAAAAATCGAGGTTAATTGGGTTTCGATACGCGTTTGAAAGGGCGTGAGGAAGTCAGAACTCATCGCTGGCGTCGGTCATCGGATCTGCGGCCAAGGTGCCATTTTTCTCAATCAATACATTGATTTGTTGTTGCGCCTCAGTCAGCGCCTGTTGGCAGGCTCGCGTCAGCTGAATCCCTTCTTCGAAGGCGCGCAAAGATTCTTCCAGCGTCAGATCGCCGGACTCCATTTGTTCCACAATGGCTTCGAGCTTTTCGAGGGTCGATTCAAATGGAAAAGATTTTTTGGCTGCCATGGACTGATCTCTCCTGCGCGAGCCTGCACGTTACTTGGCTGTCGGCACGGGGTCAACGGAGGCCCAGGATGCCGTGTGCAATCATCGTCGCGGGCCGGCAGCAATAACCGGAATACCGACGAAAAGGCTCGAGTCACAGGTGAGCGCCTCGGGTCCATCAATTGAGACAAAAATCTGATAGGCGAAGCAAAAATCTGATCGGGTGAGGAACAAATCCTAGTCCGCTGAGTGCCCGCTTTTACAGGCAATGAATCGTGCCCACATCTTGGATTGGGGTTAATGGCGAGGTGTTGTGGCTCTAGGAACGAGCACAGGCCGGGGGAATTCGATCGATGTTAGACCTTGGCAGATGGCGGTCGACTGATCGAGTTAGCTGCTAGCAGTTATTAAAAGCAGTAGAGGCAACGAAAAGCGACGAGAAGGCCAACGCAGCATCCACCAAAGGGGCTGATCACGGCGGGTGTTTGAGATCTGGAATCACCCACAATCTAAGTAAGCCTTGTGGGTCAAGAATGGCGTTAATTTGTCGAGAGGGGCTTGGCTAAGACGCAGAGCGGGTTAAACTGAAACGGCCTATGTTGGCTTGCAAAATCTAAACAAGGAGCGCGTATGAACCGTGGTGTGATTTTAATGATGTTGGTGGCGTTGGGCGCGTCCGCTTTTGCCGATGGCGAAGCGGAATATAAGTACCGCGAAGGGATTATGAATTCCGCGAAAGGCCACATGACGTCGATGGTGGCGATTCTTCGTGGCCGCGTTCATTTTGAAAATTTGGCGATTCATGCGCGCGGAATGGCCGATGTTGCGAGCATCATGC
The DNA here is from genome assembly GCA_964481245.1 of uncultured Pseudomonadales bacterium. Taxonomy (GTDB): domain Bacteria; phylum Pseudomonadota; class Gammaproteobacteria; order Pseudomonadales; family Azotimanducaceae; genus UBA9926. The sequence continues at coordinate 3,581 of CAYZUV010000124.1, read as the reverse complement.
CCACTGTCTTCCCCGAGGGAAGCATTACTGACTCGTCTGAGTCATTGCCTGAGATTTGGACTGATGCGGCTGGTTTCGAGAAGGCAATGAATCGATTTGTAAAAGCCGCAAATCAGATGTACGAAGCATCGTCTTCAGGTGAAATGGATCAGGTTGGGCCCGCGATGCAGGCATTGGGACAGAGCTGTAAGGGCTGTCACGACGACTATCGCGCACCCCACGACTAAGGGGCTGGGTCGCTAAAATCCGTTAACGTCTTTGCTGCTTGAGGCGTTTAAGCCACGCGGACAGACGGAGGATCGCTTCTGCCTAGGGGCTCTTCGGGCTACCGCCCGGGCAGATCGTTTGGCTCAGCTGTAAATAAACGCGTAGACGCAGGCGCTCGTGATCGCAAACAGGGCGATGGCGAGCA
>CAYZUV010000124.1:0-3069 GCA_964481245.1 uncultured Pseudomonadales bacterium | reverse complement strand
GGAAGTAACTGCTCTTGAGGGTATCGGGTGGCACTTGCCTCCATCTGGGAAGCGGCTTTAAACGTGGCCTCTATTGTGCCGCTTGCCAGGGAGAGCCAACGAACATCCGTATGGTTGCCATGCTCCTGGGGCAGAATGTACGGCACGTACTCGCTCGAGACGGTACTTTCGTGAACGCACGCCCGTCCGGACATCTTTCGATCGCAGTAGGTTTCGTGAGGGCCATGGCCAAACCACTTGAGCGCCTCAAAGGCTTGATCCAGTGTCCAACGAACCCCCAGCCGAGGCAGGTCGGTCAGTGCTTTGGGCACTCGGAATCGATGGGTAAAGGTGATGCGATGGTCTGGTAGAAAGGCGATGTCATTGGAATATCGTATAGACCCCGCTCGGGTCGAGATGATTCCACGGGACTGTGCAATGACACCATTTGCTGAGGTCTTCAGCGTAGATGTCTGGCACTCGTATACGCTTTCGAACAGCCCCTGATCTCGCCAGCGATCGAGCGCTTTGGCTTGAGGACCTGTCCAACCCTTGATGCCATCGTTATCGATCGGTGCTCGCCAAATATTGGGACGTGGTCCGCTCTTGGCCAGCAAGGTATCGCCAATGTGAATCTGACTCAGGCCGCTCGCGTCAAAACCAAACTGAAAATCGCCGAGGCGTACGATGTCTTGGTGGTGCCCGCGTTCAATCACCGGCTGAATGGCTTCGGTCTCTTGCGTTGTGCTTTTTCGCCGCCGTGATTGGCTGGGTTGCGCCTGTTGTTTAAGGGAAAGTGGCTTCAGTGGATGTTGGTTCCAAGCGAGGACATGATTTTTCGGCAGGCCCAGCTGTTCGCGCCGAGTGACGAATTCAACTAATAGCGATAACTCGAGCTGCTCGGCCCCAATTGTTTGCACGGACCGACTCGCATGCCGCTCAGCGTGGGCTTTCAAGTACTGCTCGAGCGCGGTGTTTCGCGTCGCCTGAAACTTTTTGTCCCAGGGCAAGCTCTTCGTCTCGCCGGGATTGATATCAGGGACCGCCCAGTTGCCATGGCCAATCGCTTCACCTTCGACCATGAGCGTCCAGCGACACGCAAGATGGCTGAGATTCAAAAAGGTGAACTTGTTCGTAACGCGGAGACCTCGTGGAGCAAGGTCAGTGTGCACAGGCTGAAGCACTTTTTTTAATTCGAGCAGTGATGAGTGAGGCGACCGATCTGGCCAACACAGACCATCGCAGACGAAATTCAGATCGTGGATGTCCTCGCCAAAATCGCCCCCATAAGCCCAATAAGGAATCCCGTTGGCAGTGGCTAAAAGACCGTGATCAAGCCACTCCCAAACAAAACCACCCTGCAGGCCATGGTGACGTTCAATAGCTTCCCAGTATTCCTTGAGGTTGCCCCCGCTATTGCCCATGGCATGCGCATACTCGCACATGATGAGCGGGCGAGGATCGGTGCTCTTGGTCGCGTGTTCGATGATGTCGGCAACACTTGGATACATGGGACAAACAAGGTCCGTGCCCAAGGCGTTGCCATCCCAATCTCGGCCAATGCCTTGCTCACAAATGGCACTTTCATTGTGAATCGGTCGAGAGGGATCATAGGTCCTTACCCAACTGGCCATGGCTGCTTCGTTCGCGCCGTAACCAGTTTCATTACCCATGCTCCAGGCGATCACACAAGGGTGATTCTTGTCCCGCTCAACCATCCTCGATACCCGAGAGACGAAGGCGGGTGCCCACGCAGACTGTCGGCCCAATTGCGCGTAATGGTGGTGCGCTTCAAGGTTGGTCTCATCGATGACGTAAAAACCATATTCATCGCATAACTCATAAAACCTTGATGAGTTTGGATAGTGGCTGGTTCTGATGGCGTTAATGTTGTGTTGTTTCATGGTGTCGAGATCAAGTCGGATCAATGCCTCGTCGATGATCTTGCCCTGGGTGGGCGAGTGATCGTGGCGATTAACACCTTTAATCAGCGGGGCTTTACCATTCACGCGGAGTTCACGCGCGACGATCTCAATACGGCGGAATCCGATGGCAAGGCGAACGCATTCGAGCACCTGATCGCGTTCATCATGGAGGGTCACAAGTAGCTGATAGAGGTTAGGAGTTTCTGCGGTCCACGCATCGACTTCACCGAGTTCGCCCATGAGCTCAATTTGCGCGCCCCGCCCCGTGACGGGCGTGAATTGCTGTTTTTCGACCGATGCCGTCGGCGGTTTACGAAACAGTGCGCGCCCACGCGTGTTTAGCACTTGTAAGGTGCAGCGGTGATGGAGTGCGGCGCGGTCTTCGGCGTCGAGCGTCACTGTGACGCCGAGCGTTCCCTTGCCGCTTGTGGGGTCAAAATCTGGTCTTGCAAAGACGTCTCGGATGTAAACGTTGGGGCGCCGCTGGATCGTAATTGGGCGGTGAATGCCCCCATGCCACCACTGATCCTGGTCTTCGATATAGCTGCTGTCACTGAACCGAAGGACCTTAAGTGCCAGAATGTTTTCACCTGGCCTCACATGGTCGGTGATTTCGAATGTGGCGGGCAATCGAGCATCTTTGTTCAAGCCGATCCAATGGCCGTTGATTGCAATCTCGAACCCGTTCTCGACGCCCTCGAGGCAAATCAATGTGCGGCCGTCGAACGCCTGGCCGTTGAACCGGCAATGGTAAATGCCGGTTGGATTCTTTTTTGGCATTGCCGGCGGTTCGTGGCGAAAGGGCATTCGCACGTTCGTGTAGATGGGGTGATCAAAGACTCGGTCATCCATTGTCCAAAGATGGGGCACGCTGACGCTGAGAGCGTGTTTTGGCGCAGCTTCCGGGTCGAACCAGTCACTCGGCACTTGGTTCGGATGATCGAAGAGGGCGAAAGTCCATACACCCTCGAGAGGCGCCGTGATCTCGCTCTCTTGGTTCCTCGCAGATTTCTCACTTCCGTAGACACGTAGATGCGCGCCCATGGGTGAACGGCCGATGCCAATCACCTCCGGATTTTCCCAAAGCGGGTGTCGCATAGTGCTTAACTTCACGAACTCAGTTCGAGAGAGATTAATCTAGATCGCGATATTGCGGTATCCGAAA
>CAYZUV010000123.1:0-6717 GCA_964481245.1 uncultured Pseudomonadales bacterium | reverse complement strand
ATGGAAAGCGCCATTGCCATGGCTGAGACAGGGCACTTAGTGCTCGCCACGCTTCACGCTAACAACGCCAATCAAGTCTTAGAGCGAGTGGTTCATTTCTTCCCGCCTCAAAAGCGGGAGCAAGTGTTGCTGGATCTGTCGCTTAACTTAAGGGGCATTGTGGCTCAGCAGTTGATTCCAATGTGTGCAGGCGGCCGTCGAGCGGCGATGGAGATTTTAGTGAATACGCCCTACATCGCGGACCTCATCGCCAAGGGAGAAGTCCGAGCGCTAAAGGAGTCCATGTCGAAGTCAAGAGAGATGGGCATGCAAACTTTTGACCAAGCACTGTTTGACCTTTTCAATGAGAGCATTATTTCTTACGACAATGCGCTCGCTTTTGCAGAATCGAAGAACGACTTGCGTCTGATGATTAAGCTGCAAGATGACTCAAGGGTTGAGCGGCGAGGATCTGTCGACTTTGATATGGAACCCGATTTCTAGGTGTTTCAGTACGCCAAAGCATGAGGATTCTTCGGTGCCTGAGTTCATAGAGCGCCGGATGAAGCGGTAGTCTGTGAGCGCCCCTCAAGCTTCGGCAACCAGGGTCCTTGACCAACGGCAACCAGAGCCGCGACGCAAAAGCAGCAGAGGCCGGCGATCATCATCCAGGTTGACCAACCCCAAATAGCCACGACCTGCGGTAAGCCAAGGTTTAGAAACAAGCCGGAGATCGGTGAGAGTGTGGCGGTGATGCCAAAGGCTCTGCCCACTCCATGAGGGCTGATGCTCTCGGCAGTTTCTGAGTAGATCGCGCACCAGGCGGGGTAGATAAACCCAGCAAAAAAACCCGTTAGAGACCAGATAAGGATCAATGTTGATTGATTCGCGTCCGCTGGCAAGTTAGCGCCGATGATGAAACAAGTCCCTGTTGAGAGTCCGCCAAACGCCGTGATGGTCTTTCGAACCTTAAGCCGATCAGAGAGCCAACCGGAGAGAAAGACACTCATGGTGAAGACGATCCAAAAGTACGAAGTCACACCGGCTGCTGTGGCCGGATTCAACCCATGGTGCTGAGCGAGAAAAGTTGGAACGTAGCCGGAAACGGTGACATAAGTGAGCGCCCAAAACACGATCACCAATGATAAGAGCCATAACCTTGGGCTCCTGTAGACTTCGCGCCCCAACTCGTAGGCGTTGGCTTCATCGTGACTGGCTTGGGTCCCAGCTTCCTCTTGCTGAGCGGCCTGCAAGATTTGGCCTCGGATGCGCAGGCTAAGATCCCGATAAAAAATGAAGATAATGACCGATGTCATGAGCGCGAGCGCAGCGGCAATCCAGTACTGAGATCGCCAGCCCGGCCAGATGGGGAGCGTTTGCGCGGCCACGGCGGTCGACATCAGTGCGCCAATAGTGAACGCAAGAGAAACCCAAGCGTAAACCATCGCACGACCCATACGAGGCGTGAGGTCACGTGATGCGGCATGAACGGCAGGATTCATCCCAGCCATCATGAAACTACCAATTGCGACAAGGCTGGCAAGGGTCCAAAAATTCGTGGACAGCGCACCACAGACCGATACGATGGCATAGGCAAACACGGGGTAGATCATGAGAGGCCTTCGACCCCAACGGTCAGCGAGTCGGCTGAGAATGACGGCGCCCGCGCTGTAGACAATGCCGGCTATGGCTGCGACCTGACCCCACTCGACCAGAGTTTTATCGAAATCTGCGAGGATATAGACCAGTACAGGTCCATTTTTTAGGGCTTCGTATTGTTCGACTGCCCAACCTAGAACAATGAGTCCGAGCAACCACCATCGAAGTCGACCCTGAGGCATGAAATCGATTTCTTTGTGGCGCAGATAACCAAAAAATTGGGTGGCGGTTTCGCGCGGGCTGGCCATTGGGCATCCTCGTCCTTGATAGACCGACTAAAGCATGCGTCTCTCAGCTGCGCAATATCCTAGTTTTTAGCGGTTAAGCAGGGCGGAAGAACCCGCATCATGAGGCAACTGCAGGACCATCAGCACTGGGGTCTCGGCAGTTTCAAACCGTTGACGCTGATGGCGGAAAATACCCAAGCCGTCTTGCCATGTGGTCTCGGTGCCGGGAATGATCGCGCCACTTGCGTCTAGGCTGGGCGGCTCATCTGAGAGCCCAGAACATTGGGCGCTCAGCGATTGGATTGCCTCGCGCTGATTGAAGGACATGCAACTCAGAGGGCTATCTCAAGAAACCTGCCTGCGCCTCGAGTGCTTTTACCGCACCTTGTTCGAGTTCATTCATGATCGCTTGGACTGGGCGCACTTGGTTGAAGTAACCCACACTTTGGCCTGCCCCCGAATGAATTAAGGGCTCGATGTCGTGTTCCTCGATCGCGCCCAGTAGGTCTCCCACCAATACGTCTTGGTAAGGCATCTTCAATGGGCTTGGGGCGCCCTCGGCCTCCCATGCTTGGCTCCAGGCGGTGCGGACCTGTCTGAATGTCTTACCCGATTCAGACCGGGTGATCACAGTATCGCCGCTGCTGGCCTCGATCAGTTTCTTGGTATTGGCGGGGTGCATGTGTGCTTGATGCTCCGATGAGAATAGCCAAGCCGTGCCCAGCCAAACCCCTTGTGCGCCCATGGCAAGTGCGGCTGCGATGTGTTGCCCCGTGGCCACCCCACCGGCAACCAACACGGGAAGATTACCTGCCGCCTCGACGATTTGCGGGACAAGTGAGAAGGTCCCGATAGGCCCGGTATGAGCGCCTGCGTCGTAACCCTGAGCCACAATGATATCCACGCCCGCGTCGATGGAACGTTGAACGTGATGCGGGCTGCCAATCAAGGCCAAGGTGGTTTGGCCTCGCGCTTTAGCCGCTTGAACAACCGCTTTTGGGGCGCCGATGCCGCAGGCAAATAGATTGACGCTGGAGCCTAATACGGCCTCAATCTGATTGGCTTCGATCTCTGAAGAGCGAATAAATCGTGTCCGCATGCCAGGCCCTGAAGCGGGCGGCACTTGGTAACGGTCAATGATGGATTGAACGAAGTCTTTATGTTCTTGAGGAATTTCGGCCTCGATGGCCTCCCTTGAATTGTGCTCTGGCATCCCAGGCGGGAGCACCAGATCCACACCGAACGGCCGATCACCGACAAGCCGTCTAATCTCCGCGAGCTCGTCGCGAATCTCTTCAGGAAACCTGCGCGTAGCGCCATAGACGCCATAGCCCCCGGCCCGACTGATCGCGGCGACGGTGGCCACATCGTGGGCGAAGCCAAAGATCGGTGTGTCGATGCCCAGCTGCTCGCATAGAGGTGACCAGAGTTTGCTCATAGTGAATCTCCGCCAAAAGAGCGACTATGCTATCAAAGGTACGTAGCGTCAAAGTAAAGCCCCCGGCAAGTGAGCGAGCCCGAAGTCTGCGATTTGCGGCATGGATTAGGCCAACAGCTGGCAACCTAAGATGCCTTAGTGTAGGCAGTATGAATTTTGCTCGGGTACTGCTTTTCTTGCTGGTCTGGTTTAGGTTGGACGAGTCGCAAGGCTTAGGTACCCACCCAAGGACCTGCCAACAAGGGAGCGTTTAATCAAATTTGAACGATTTGAGCGGCAATGGCCTGGGCTCGAGATTCGAATGCTTCTCGCGTCTCGCCCTCGTCCGTCGCACAGGTCAGGTACCCGCCGCCCGCCTCAATGGTCCGCACGATCTCGGGCCACATCAGCTGAGGTGACTTCGCCTCATCCCATTGTCTCGATAGTGCCGGATCAGCTGATCTTGGTCCGCCAAAGCGGGCGGGTCTGGCTCTGGCGCCATCCCAAATCTTGGTATTGAGTAATCCAGGGCACAAAATTGTTGAGTCTATCCCCTCGTTTGCCAACTCGCTGCTGATGGATTCCGCGAAAGCAAAAGTTGCGTGTTTAGTCGTCGCGTAGAGCGGATGCGCGCCCACAGCCTTTCTAAGGGCTGCAGACGACGCAGTAAAGCCTACGTGTTTTGGGCCCTGTGCGTTGGCCATTAAGGGCACAAAAGCTTGCGTGGTCCAAACGATACCTAACACGTTCACGCCAACCGCCCATTCAATTGCTTGAGGCCGACCCCTAAGGATAGAAGCGCCGACGCCGACGCCGGCATTGACCCAGAGCAGATTTAAGGGGCCATCTTGGCTAAGCGTTTCGGCTGCGGACATACAAGCCTCGCGGTCTGATACGTCAAAGGCGATTGCCATCGCTGTATCACCGATCTCACACGCGACGCGCTCTGCTGCATCAAGTCGGATGTCCTGGACCACGACCGAGAGCCCTGCAGCAGCGAGATTCTTAGCGAGCATCTCACCAATGCCATCTCCCGCCCCAGTCACGAGCGCACGCTTACCATTAAAGTCACTCAACACGCTGTTCACTAAGACATGCTCCAGATTTGGAGTTAAGTCGCGAGTTTAAGGGCACGAAACCCTCTGCTGAAAGACCCATGATGCGCCTGAATTTCAGGATGTCAGCAGATAGGGTTGAAGCAGAGTGTGGAAAGAGAGGGGGGCAAATTCAGCTGGTCGCTGTGTTTTGATGTGAAATTGAGGCAGGATGATGGGCAACTGAGATCTATTCAAGGCTGCCGTTATGAGTATTAACCCTTCGATTGTCGTAGCCTTCACGTTGCTACTAGCGAGCGCCGCAGTGCAATCGACCGAGGTATCGAGTCCCCGCCTGTATGTACTGGATTGTGGTTCGCTCGTCTTCAATGACGTAAGCGCCTTCGGATTGTCTAACAGTGAAACCGAAGTTCGAGAGATGGTCGTGCCTTGCTATCTAATTCGACATGGTAAGTCGCTTCTTCTTTGGGACGCTGGGTTAGACCCCTTGATTGCTGGGCAAGGAGCGGTGACGCTTCAGCCCGGCGCGGAGATGACTTACGTGACGTCGGTTGTGGACCAACTGGCCATGATTGGGGTAACGCCTCAGGACGTTGATTTGATCGCTCTGTCTCATATGCACTTCGATCATACGGGGGCAGCGAATTATTTTCCTAACGCCAAATTACTCATCCAGCAGACTGAGTATCAAGCAGCCTTTGTTGAGCACGAGAAAAATCCAGTCTTCGATTACAAAAGCTACAGTAAGTTAGCGGATCAGCCGATCAAACAATTAGATGGAGATTACGATGTCTTTGGCGATGGTTCGGTCAAAATCCTCTCGGCACCAGGTCATACACCCGGTCATCAAGTTCTCTTTGTAAGATTAAAATCTACAGGACCCGTGATTTTGGGCGGCGACCTCTATCACTTCAGATTCTCGCGAGCACATCGGCGAATTCCCATTTTCAACACCAGTCCAGAGGAGACATTGGCGTCAATGGAGCGGATTGAAACTTTGACCACTGAGCTTGGCGCGACATTTTGGATAGAACACGACCGCGCCCTAGCCAGGACGCTAAATTTTGCTCCTTCATATTACGAATGAAATCCTAAGGGAGCGAGTGTGAGCCGGCGGTTTCAGCGCCTTAAGGTCGAAGGTTGCGATTCATTATCCAATTCGTCTTTCGAATATCGAGTGATAGGCGTCTGACTCGTGATCGCCCCATGGTCGCTAGGGGCTTTAGACGACTCGGTAGCGATCATTAATTGTTGATTTGTCTATCGGAAAAACGACACGTTCAGTGGTCAATTGCAAGGGACGGATCGCCGCGAGCTATGCGCTGTAGCGGGTCTGGATTTCTTGCACGATACGATCACATTGAACCTGGAAGGCTTCGGCAACCGTTTGGGTCCAATCCGCGCCTAGCGATGCTGAAATGGACTCTATCAAGGCGTCCATAAAGACCGGGTAAAGGGATTTGGGAACAAAGTAAGCCGTTTGATGGTTTTTGCTTTCCCAGTTCAGATAATCCGTCTCAGTACTAAGATCCGGAGTCAGTAAGAGGCGGTAGATCTCCGCCATCATTTTGCCTCTATGGACGTCATCCATATGTTCCATTAAGCCTCGACCTTCTTCGGAACGTTCAAAAAACCGTGCGAAACAGTCTTGGCCTAGATCGCCACCGGTTTCGATCAACTGTTCAAGTGCGGACTCAATGATGGCTTGGCTCATCCCGACTCCTTGGGTATTTAGGTCATGGGATCCTATCGGGTTCGCCCAGTCTTGACCAGATCAGTGGTTAGCTGAAGGGTTTGCTTAGAAAACAAGCATACGCGTTGGTTGAGTTTTAGGGTCAGGTTGTGGCAAAAAAGAGCCGAGCTGGCGCGGCCAGCCTGATTATCGATGAGTCATCACGAAGTGAGGAGCGCAGGGATGAAAGGGACATTTGGCCTTAAGGCGCGGGGCGTGTCCGTATGGGACATTATCATTTGGCTTGCTGTCATCGCCTCAGTTGTCACGCTGGTCTCTCGTGTGCTCCCAGTCTATACGGACCATTGGACCGCAGTATCAGTCTGTGAGGACGTGCTTGCAGATCGGACTGTCGATCATTCCGATTTCGATGCCGTACGTGAACGCCTCGTCAAGCAGTTCAAGCTGAACAATCTTGGGTACTTTATGAGCGAAGATCGCGTGCTGATCAATCAGGGGTCGATCAAGCCCGAAATTCGTTTGATGTATGAGGTGCGGGGTGATCTCTTCGGCAATATGGATTTTGTAGTTGCCTTTGATGAATCACTGCGCAACTGAGCGCTCAACCTTTCAATGGCGAGCGTTTTCATCGGATTGCCGCTTTCTACTCAGCTTTTCACTCAGCTTTTTTGTCAGCTTTTTTGTCAG
>CAYZUV010000122.1:2651-6761 GCA_964481245.1 uncultured Pseudomonadales bacterium | reverse complement strand
AAGGCGTTAGGCCAGTAGCTCAATTGGCAGAGCGGCGGTCTCCAAAACCGCAGGTTGGGGGTTCGATTCCCTCCTGGCCTGCCACGCAATTGAAAATGTGCGATCGGCTGGATAGCTAAATCGTAACCCTGAGCCGGAACAGCGTGTTTCCGGTCTCGGGGTTTCGCGTCCCCAGCGTGCGAAGAAAGAGAATATAGGTTAGGTGATGAGTTCGGTAAGCGAAGCTAAATACTCTCTAGATTGGCTGAAGTGGCTTTTGGTCGCGGGGCTGCTGTCCGCGGGCATTTACGCTAATGCCGAATTTGCGATGACTTCGCTGTTGGTCCGAGTATTGGTCGGCATCGTGATTGCAGGCGTTTGTCTGGCGGTTGCCTTACAAACGTCGGCGGGGCACAGCGTTTGGGAGTTGGCAAAAGAGGCGCGAGTTGAAATCAGGCGAGTGGTTTGGCCAACGCGCCAAGAGACAACACAGACAACGCTAATCGTCGTGGTGATGGTGATTCTTGTCGCCTTAGTGCTATGGCTCATCGATAGTGGGCTGAGTTACATCGTCAGCTTGACGATTGGTTAGTCGTTTCTCTACAAGCGCCTTTGACCTCACTCTCTTGCGTTGGGTGTGGCGAAAAGCGAACGAGGTAAGACGTAAACACCGAAGGTAGGTAAAACCTAAAGTGTTTTTTAGAAAAAGGAAGGGCCGGCTTTGGATAAGAAGTGGTACGTCGTCCATGCATTATCGGGATTTGAAAAGCACGTGATGCGAGCGCTCAAAGAAAGAATTGAGCTAACGGGTCTGCAGGCAAGATTTGGTGAAGTGCTGGTGCCTTCAGAAGAAGTCGTTGAAATGAAGGCTGGGAAGAAGCGTCGCAGTGAGCGAAAGTTTTTCCCAGGATATGTCTTGGTTCAAATGGAGTTGGACGACGAAACGTGGCACATGGTGAAAGAGACGCCCCGCGTCATGGGATTTATTGGGGGTAAAGCGGACCGCCCAGCGCCACTCTCTGATGCTGAGGCGTCAGCGATCCTTCAAAGAGTTCAAGTCGGTAGTGAGAAGATCACTCCGAAAGTGGTCTTCGAGCCTGGTGAATTGGTTCGAGTGGTTGACGGGCCTTTCAATGATTTCAATGGGGTTGTTGAAGAGGTCAACTACGAAAAGAATCGACTGCATGTTGCAGTCACAATTTTTGGCCGGTCGACGCCGGTTGAATTGGACTTCGGTCAAGTCGAAAAAGGCTGATCGAATTAACGACATTTTGTCCTCTTGCCGAGAAGACAAAATAGGCGGGGACCTGCCGCGGGGCAAGCCAAGTGCGAGTGCCGCGAATGCGGGGTTCGTACCCAAAAAGAGGTGAAACATGGCAAAAAAAATCGACGCTTATATCAAGCTGCAAGTGCCTGCTGGTCAGGCTAACCCAAGCCCCCCCGTGGGCCCGGCGCTCGGGCAACGGGGTGTCAATATCATGGAATTCTGTAAAGCGTTCAATGCCGATACTCAAGGCATGGAACCAGGACTTCCAATTCCCGTTGTCATCACAGTTTATGCGGACAAAAGCTTTACCTTCATTAAAAAGACGCCGCCTGCATCTATTTTGCTGAAAAAGGCAGCCGGCATTAAGAGTGGAAGTCCAGAGCCTCATGTCAAAAAAGTGGGCAAAGTGACGCGCGCTCAGTTAGAGGAAATTGCGACAGCGAAAATGCCAGATTTGACTGCGAAAGACATGGATGCAGCTGTCCGCACGATTGCAGGCAGCGCAAGAAGTGCGGGGATCGAAGTGGAGGGTGTTAACTAATGGCTAAGTTAAGTAAGCGAGTCAAAGCATTCCGAGAAAAGGTTGATCCTCAAAAAGCCTACGAGATCACAGAAGCCGTGGGTCTTCTCAATGAACTGTCGTCTGTAAAATTCAAGGAATCAATCGACGTCAGCATTAATTTGGGTGTTGACCCAAGAAAATCTGATCAAGTCGTCAGAGGGGCAACAGTATTGCCTAACGGCACCGGAAAGCAGGTCCGTGTGGCGGTTTTTGCTCAAGGGGACAGTGCTGAGCAGGCCAAAGCGGCGGGTGCCGACATCGTTGGAATGGATGATCTCGCGGCCAATGTGAAAGCAGGCCAACTCGATTTTGACGTTGTTATTGCATCGCCGGACGCTATGCGTGTTGTGGGTCAGCTGGGCCAGGTTCTTGGTCCTCGAGGCTTGATGCCTAACCCCAGGCTTGGAACGGTCACACCGAACGTCGCAGAGGCTGTTAAAAATGCCAAAGCAGGACAGGTTCGATATCGAACTGACAAGAACGGCATCATTCATGGTGGTGTCGGCCAAGTGGGTTTTGAGCCGCAGGCAATTAAGCAGAATGTGGAGGCGCTTCTCTCGGATCTGAAGAAGGCAAAGCCAGCCTCGGCGAAGGGCGTTTACGTCAAGAAAATCACATTATCAACGACCATGGGCGCTGGAATCTCGATTGATCAAGCCTCGTTGGAAGCATAAACCGAATTCAAAAGTTCTTTGGAGTGGCTGGCCATCGGTCACCGCTCGTCAAAGACCGTAGGTTCAGCTCACGCTGACTAAATTGCTTAGGCAGGCCTACGCAGACGGTGGAGGGCGATTCATAGCCATGGATCCTGTCGCCGTAGAAACGCCCAAAGAGTGCAAGTCTTAGGGTCATTAGGGAGAGTCAAGGAGTACACACGTGCCGATTGGACTTAAAGAGAAACAGGCGATTGTTGCAGAAGTCAACGAAACTGCGCAGGCCGCACTGTCAGCTGTGATGGCAGATTATCGGGGGGTCTCGGTTGATGCGATGACTCGACTTCGACGATCAGCCAGAGAATCAGGCGTTCAAGTACGCGTGATCCGAAATACGCTCGCCAAGCGTGCGTTTGAGGGCACCGACTTTGAATGTATGAATGAAGCACTGACTGGGCCTTGTGTCATGGCCTTTGCTCTGGAGGATCCAGGAGCTTCCGCAAGGTTGTTCAAGGATTTTGCTAAGGAGCAAGAAGCGTTTGAGATCAAGGCGCTCAGCGTTGGAGGCAAATTGCTTCCTGCAGAGCAAATTGATGCGCTGGCTAAGTTGCCCACGCGCGATGAAGCGCTCGCATTGCTGATGGCGGTTATGCAAGCACCAGTGACCAAACTGGTACGCACCATGAACGACATCCCAGGTCGAGTGACGCGGGTGGTTGCTGCGGTTCGTGATCAAAAACAGGCTGCCTGAACGGTCTGAAACAAACGGAGATAGGACTGATGTCATTATCAAAAGAAGAAATCTTAGATGCAATTGCAGAAATGAGCGTGATGGATGTTGTCGCGTTGGTTGAAGCAATGGAAGAAAAATTCGGTGTCTCAGCGGCAGCGGCCGTAGCAGCGGCACCAGCAGCTGCAGCAGGTGGCGACGCCGGCGCAGCAGCAGAGCAGGATGAGTTTGAAGTCATCCTAGTCTCTGGTGGTGAGAAGAAAGTGAACGCCATTAAGGTGGTTCGAGCGATCACAGGCCTCGGCTTGAAAGAAGCAAAAGACATGGTGGATTCAGCACCATCTTCGATCAAGCAAGGTGTGAGCAAAGCGGAAGCAGAAGATCTGAAGAACCAGCTTGAAGAAGCTGGCGCCTCAGTAGAGCTGAAGTAATAGCCGCACGATCGTCATATTGGCGGGCACCACTCGGTGGTGCCCGACCAAGTGATGCAGTTGGGCAAGCGAAATCACTTAAATAAATCGGAGGCGTGAATGGCCTATTCTTACACGGAAAAGAAGCGAATTAGGAAAGACTTCAGTAAGTTGCCGACGGTCATGGATATCCCTTATCTTTTGGGTATTCAGGTCGATTCCTATAAGCAGTTCTTGCAGGAAGGGACGGAAGTTGATGACCGTAATCACGCGGGACTCCACGCGGCTTTTCGGTCAGTGTTTCCGATTGCATCCTATTCAGGGAATGCAGCATTGGAGTACGTGGACTATCGCTTAGGGCGCCCCGTATTCGACGTCAAAGAATGTCAGTCTCGCAGTGTGACTTACGCTGCACCGCTGCGAGTTAAAGTTCGACTCATCATTTACGATAAAGATTCGTCGAACAAAGCCATCAAAGACATTAAAGAACAAGAAGTTTACATGGGCGA
>CAYZUV010000122.1:0-2551 GCA_964481245.1 uncultured Pseudomonadales bacterium | reverse complement strand
GTGTTGATTGGTTGCAACACGATAGTGACCCAGGAAGTCCTCGAACAGCTTAATGCGCTCGGCATTCACGAGTTTGAAACCATTTACACCAACGACCTAGATTGTGGGCCATTTATTTCTGACACATTAACCGCTGATCCAACCAGCAATCGTTTGGAGGCCTTGGTCGAAATCTACCGCATGATGCGGCCTGGCGAACCGCCCACGAAAGACGCAGCCGAGAACTTGTTTAACAACCTGTTTTTCAGCGATGACCGTTATGACCTGACGGCTGTGGGTCGAATGAAGTTCAATCGAAGATTGGGCCGAGAAGAGGAATCTGGCATCGGCACGTTGGACAATGATGATATTGTCGACGTGATCAAACAACTCATTGCGATTCGGAATGGTTACGATGTCGTCGACGACATCGACCACTTGGGTAATCGTCGTGTGCGCTCAGTGGGCGAGATGGCAGAAAATGCCTTCCGATTGGGCTTGATTCGAGTAGAGCGAGCCGTGAAAGAACGGTTGAGTTTGGCAGAATCTGAAGGATTGATGCCTCAGGATCTCATCAACGCTAAGCCTGTCGCGGCTGCCGTTAAGGAATTCTTCGGCTCAGCTCAGCTGTCGCAATTCATGGATCAAAATAACCCGCTCTCAGAGGTTACGCATAAGCGAAGGGTTTCTGCGTTAGGCCCAGGTGGGCTCACCCGCGAGCGTGCAGGTTTTGAAGTTCGAGACGTGCACCCGACGCACTACGGACGAGTGTGCCCCATCGAGACGCCGGAAGGGCCGAACATTGGACTGATTAACTCGCTGGCAACCTATGCACGTACGAACAACTTCGGGTTCCTCGAGAGCCCCTATCGTCGAGTCATCGATGGGAAGGTATCTGATCAGATCGAATTCCTTTCAGCCATCGTTGAGTCGGATTATGTGATTGCACAGGCGAGTGCCGAGCTCGATTCGAAAGGGAAGTTAGTTGAGGATCTAGTAGACGTCCGTCATCAGGGTGAATTCACCAAGATGGCACGCGAAAACGTTAATTTCATGGACGTCTCACCCAAGCAGGTGGTTTCAGTCGCGGCTGCTTTAATTCCTTTTCTAGAGCACGATGACGCTAACCGTGCGCTTATGGGATCCAACATGCAACGGCAGGCCGTGCCTACCTTGGTTGCTGAAAAGCCCTTGGTTGGAACCGGACTTGAGCGAGTCGTTGCGAGAGATTCCGGTGTCTGTGTGACAGCCAAGCGCGGCGGTGTCATTGAGACAGTGGACGCTGCCAGAATCGTGGTCCGAGTCAATAAAAATGAGACTGAGAGCGGTGAGGCAGGGGTCGATATTTACGACCTCGTGAAGTACACGCGATCAAACCAGAATACTTGTATCAATCAAAGACCCCTAGTCAAGGAAGGCGACACCATTGCCAAAAATGATGTGCTGGCAGATGGACCGTCCGTCGATACAGGGGAGCTCGCCCTAGGTCAGAATATGCGGATCGCGTTTATGACCTGGAATGGATACAACTTTGAAGATTCGATCCTGATTTCAGAGCGGGTCGTTAAAGAAGACAGGTTCACGACGATTCATATCCAGGAACTCACGTGTATTGCGCGCGACACTAAATTGGGCTCCGAAGAAGTCACCTGTGATATTCCGAACGTCGGCGAAGGTGCGCTGGGCAAGCTTGACGAGTCTGGCATTGTTTACATCGGCGCTGAGGTTGCGGCGGGTGACATCCTGGTGGGTAAAGTGACGCCCAAAGGTGAAACGCAGCTGACGCCTGAAGAAAAGCTTCTCCGGGCAATTTTTGGTGAAAAGGCGTCCGACGTTAAAGACACCAGCCTTCGAGTTCCAAGTTCAGCCAACGGCACCGTTATTGATGTTCGTATCTTCACGCGCGATGGACTTGAAAAAGATAAGCGCGCCAAAGATATCGAGCAGCAGGAGTTAGCCAGGGTTCGTAAAAACATTGAGGCCGAGTACGCCATCGTCGAAAACGCAACCTATGAGCGCCTTGCCAGCGCCCTTAGCGGCAAGCCAGTCATTGCGGGACCCAAGCTGAAGAAGGGCGACAAAGTAACAGCGAGTTATTTGAAAGAGTTGCCCGCTGAAGACTGGTTCAAGCTCAGAATGGAGAAGGATGACCTTAACGAGCTGCTGGAATCGGCCGAGAGCCAACTCAAAGCCCGTCGTAAGGACCTGGACGAGCGGTTCGAAGAGAGCAAACGCAAACTTCAGAGCGGTGACGATTTGGCACCGGGCGTCTTGAAGATTGTCAAAGTCTATTTGGCGATTAAGCGACGCATTCAGCCTGGCGACAAGATGGCAGGGCGTCATGGTAACAAAGGCGTGATCTCGGTGATCAAGCCCGAAGAAGATATGCCTTTTGATGCCGATGGTCGTCCGATTGACATCGTTTTGAATCCTTTGGGCGTACCAAAGCGGATGAACGTGGGTCAGATCCTAGAAACTCACTTGGGTTGGGCCGCACAGGGGCTTGGGATCAAAATTGGCGAGATGCTTGACCTTAAGCGGGAAGTCGCTGAGATCCGTAAGTTCTTGGAAA
>CAYZUV010000121.1:0-6778 GCA_964481245.1 uncultured Pseudomonadales bacterium | reverse complement strand
TGCGCCAGGAGTTATTGAAGTTGGGCGAGTCTATGCGAGCCATCACCGCGGGTATCTGACTCGAAATGCTGGCGTCGCGCAGATCACCGCTTCGTGGTTGAAGTCCGTATAATGCGCAGCGAAGTAAATAGAAGTTAAACATGACCTCTCCTATATTGAGCCTCTCTCTCGGTCGAGACAGCAATGAGCAAAGCCTGGGTGCGCTGATCACGTTTTTGGTCTCGCACGACTTGCTCGCCCCCCAATTAATGAACCAGCACGGCAGCGCTTGTGCGCGAGTAAAGATGCAGGACCTTCGAGGATCAGAGTTTCTGACCACGGTCTTGGTGGGCGATCTGCAGCCAGAGCATTTGAGTGAAGCCGGTCTAGCTTTTTGCGAGAAGTATGTGGCGTCCGGGCGATTCGCTGAGGACTTGGCCTCGATTGGCGCCGCTGAAAATGAGTGGATACTCTTCGATCGGCTTTCTGCACGAATGATGTCTGCTTTGAAGCCGAAAGCGCCCGAAGGCATCGCCCAATCTGCGAAGCAGGTTGTCGCCAAGATTCTCCAATTTCCCGGCAGACCCAGGTCTTAGGGAGGCTTTCGCCTCGCTAGCATTCTGCAGTTGAGATTCGCCCCAATCATGAATGCTTGAGGGCGGCAGGGTGTCGTGTCAGCATGTGGGTTTACTTTGACCTTGAGGCACGCCATGGAACTCGATTATTCACGCATTGACCCTGAGCTTTTACCTGGTCTTGAGGCTTTCCCTGCGCTCGAAATCACGCGAGACAATGTGGTGGCTCTGAGAAATGCGATGTTGGCCAACCGCGCTGAACCGGTGGACTTGCCGATCGCTCGAGAGGCGAAAGACATCCCGTCTGAGGATGGCACTGTGCCGGTCATCATCTACCGCAAATCAGAGAGGGCCAATCAACCCGCGGTGCTTTGGATTCACGGTGGCGGCTATCTGCTCGGGTCAGCCGAGGATGATCGGGCGAGGCGTATTGCCCATGAGCTTGACTGCACTGTCGTCTCTGTTGACTATCGGCTCGCGCCAGAGCATCCGTTTCCAGCAGGTTTTAATGATTGCTTAGCCACCTATCAATGGATGCAGGCCTCGGGCGAGGCGCTTGGCATTGATACAAGTCGTGTAGCAATTGGCGGCGCAAGCGCCGGTGGAGGGCTCGCAGCGGGCCTCGCCCTAAAGTTGCGTGACCTAGGAGAACCGCTGCCGGCGCTGCAACTGTTGCTCTACCCCATGATCGATAATTTGCACGATACGCCCTCGGGCCAGTACTCAAATCATCCCGTTTGGCCGCAGGCAACCTCTTTTGCTGCTTGGGAGATGTACTTAGATGGAACGCCTGGGCTCGAGGCCTCAATCTACGCAGCAGCGACAAGAGCTCAAGATTTGAAGGGCTCCCCGCCGGCATATCTGTGTGTGGGGACTGAAGACCTCTTTTATGATGAGGACGTGCAATACGCAGCACGTCTCAGTCAGGCTGGCATCCCGTGTGAGTTGGCCGTCTTCCCGGGGCTTTACCATGGCGCGGACAGCTTTATGTTTGAGGCGAAAGTGAGCCAAAGGCTACACCGAAGCCTAATCAATGCGTTGCGTGACGCGCTGGAGGGCTAGTTTTAAGTGACGCTTGCTCGCTAGCTGAGACCGAGGAATCCGTTGCATCGCGGCTAATTCGGCTGCGCTTCACCTTGACCCCATTGGTGAACATCACTTCCACGGCGCCGAAGAATCGGCAGCAGGTCTCTGAACGCGGCTGGCGTGAGATTCAGCGGAATGCGGGGGTAGAGATGATGCACGATGTGGTATTGCATCCCCATGGACATGATGTTGCCCCATGGACTCTTGAATCCTCGAGTTTGTCGGTAGCGGTCTTGCTCGATTCCAGGGTGGTGAGGCATCCAGCTCAGATAAAACTGAAGGTAGGTCATGCCCAGGTTCAAAGGCAGCCACCAGAGCAGGAGGGCCTCCAGTGCATGGCCAGTCCACGCCATAGCGCCCAGCACACCGAGGTATATCAGTCGAATCACTATTGCATGCATGACGAGATGCGTCTGCCCCGTCCGGTTCAGTGCATCCGCATAGGCTTGTTGAGCGGGTGAGCCCGGCTGTCGTCTGCGGATGCTTTGAATAAAAAAAGCACGCGTATTTGGGGCATGCACATGATAGTCCGGGTCTAAATTCGGGTCGTTGGTGTGTGCGTGATGCTCCATATGGGTGGCGCGCATCACGGTATAGGGCTGTGCAAGCGGAATGAGTGACAACCAGCCGACGCATTCGTTTAGCCACCTGAGTGGATGGCCCTCACGAGCGATGATGCTGTGCTGCGCATCATGAGAGGGCAAGTAAGCCAAGGTGCAGCACAACGTAGCAATGGGGAAGGCGATCCAGAGAGAAAGGTCTGCGAGCAGAACCATCGGCCAAAGCGAGAGCCAAACCAAACAGTTGGTCAGTCCCCAAAAAACAATCAGCCACGGCACTTTGTGCATGTAGTGCCCAGCTATCTTCCGTTCCTGCAGGTCGAGTTGTCCGTCGTCCAACTTGGCTACGGCGTCATCATCTAGGTAGTAGATGGAGTGCCCTTGATTCATGGTCTTACCCAGAACCAGCTGCCACGCCAAATCGTGATGCCAGCCCAAATGATGGCGATAAGAAGGCCGATCCCCAGTGGGTCAACGGTGGCTTTGGACCATCCGGCCAGCTCAAGGCACTCGCCCAATAGTGGGCCGAGAAACAGGATCGCGAACCCCCAGGGGCTCAAGATGAATTTAAGGACGTGAGCCATCAGCTCCCCCTGAATGATGGATGTTGATCAGTGACTGGCTGAGCGCTTATTACGTGGCTCTATTGTTTTAATTCTCGGGCCCGCCGGCACGCTGCGTCACATGTTCAAAAGCTTGCCCTACGATGTTTGCAGTGTCAACATAAGCCGTGGCTCGCAGGTGGCGAGAATCGAGAGGAAAGCGATCCATGCCTGAACAAACGCTCAGGAAAACATACCATCACGGGAATTTGAGAGCGCAGCTGCTGAATCAGAGTGCTGAAATCATTGCCAAGCAAGGCATCGAATCACTCTCAATTCGGCAAGTAGCCAAGCGGTTGGGGGTTTCGCACAACGCGCCGAGTCGTCATTTCGAGAACAAGGCCGAACTTGTCCAAAATTTGGTGCTCGACATCATGAGTCGCCAGCAGGCCAGACTTCGGTTTGTGCTTGAAAGTAATGAGGGGCGCCACCAACAGGTCCAGCTCCGTGCCGCACTATGGTCTTATCTTGACTGGTGTGCGTCTCATCCCATTGAAGCCCAGGTCATTCACCATCCCGATGTGCGCAAGATGGCTGATCATCGTATTCGATCTTCTATGGATGATTGGGTGAAAAGTGTGGAGGCGTTGTTGGGTTATGCCCGGAAGCCCGGGGCTCCCGTTTCGGGCGCTGCGCTGCACTTCTTTTCGCTCGCGCTGGGTGGGGCAGCTATTCTCTTGAATCCGCTGCTCCGGAGTGCGAGTGAGGAGCCCGATACCAAAGTGTTGATTCAACGGTTGGTCGATGATGCCTATCCAGTCTCGTGATGTTGGGCAGCGTGTGTTTTGGTCTTCATCAGCGCAATGCGATTATCGCAGTGAGTCACGCACGCTGGAGTAAGCCTGGATGCCTGTCTTAGGTGATTGAATCTATGACCAGATCAGTTGGGGATGAACTCCGAATCCCAATAATTGTCTGTGGTTGAAGCTCTGCCGACGCAATTGCCTGAGATGCGGGTGGTGTCTTTTCTGAACCTCGAGGCGATTTCGGGCAGACCAGACCGTTGACCTGCCTTGGGCGGCTGATGCTCAATAGCAGCGCAACTGCCCGAAAGGCATGGGTCTCTACCAACGATTGACTTGAACTGGCATCGAACGAATGCCTCGAATGAAATTCGATTTCAAACGGGTCTCCTGGCCCACGACCTCAATCGCCCGAAAGCGCTTCATGATTTCCTCCCAGATAATTCTGAGCTGCATTTCTGCCAATCGATTGCCCATACATCGATGCACCCCGAAACCAAATGACACATGGTGACGGGCATTTTTTCGGTCGATGATCAGTCGATCAGGCTGTTTGTGAACTGTATCGTCACGGTTTC
Source organism: uncultured Pseudomonadales bacterium (assembly GCA_964481245.1). Lineage (GTDB taxonomy): Bacteria > Pseudomonadota > Gammaproteobacteria > Pseudomonadales > Azotimanducaceae > UBA9926. The sequence continues at coordinate 2,655 of CAYZUV010000121.1, read as the reverse complement.
CGGAGATGTACCACATCACCACCTTATCGCCAGCTTTCATGGACTTGCCGTTGAATTCGAGATCATGCTTGAGCGTGCGTCGCATGTGTAACACGGGTGTTTGCCAGCGGACGATTTCTGAAACCATGTTGGGAATCAGCGCGGGGTTTGCTCTTAACTTGTCGTATTCCTCGGGAAATTGATTCAAGGCGAGAATGCCGCCTGAGATGGAATTCCGGGTGGTGTCATTGCCGCCCACGATTAACAGCATGATGTTGCCAAGGAATTCCAGCGGTCGACTGACCATGTCTTTGGTCGTTTCTCCGTGTGCGAGCATGGTGATGAGATCATTTCGGCCGGTAGGGTCCGCAGCGGCCCGCTCAGACCAAAGGCCCATAAACGTGCTGGCCATATCATTGAGTCCCTCCAAAACTTCGGCGGGCTCTGGCCCCTCGTCCATGCCCGTGCTCTCTGGCGAGCCGATGGAAATATCGGACCAATACGTCAGCTTTCGGCGATCCTCGAATGGAAAATCGAACAGAGTCGCCAACATTCTCGTCGTGAGTTCGATGGAAACCTTGTCCACCCAATCGAAGGTCACGCCGTCGGAGGGAAGGGCATCAAGGATCTCTGCCGCGTGTCCGCGAATGACCGGCTCAAGGAGCATCAGATTTTTTGGCGATACGACCCCCGTGACTGCAAGTCGCTGCTGGTCATGCTTGGGTGGGTCCATCGAAATAAAGTTTTCGATGTACTGGCCGTTTGGGCTGTCGCCAATGGCAATGGTTGGAAAGGAAGAGAAGGCGTCGTGATTGCTCTCGACCTGCATGATGTCTTTGAACTTGGTAATCGACCAGTAGGGGCCGAATATGCTGTCCTCGGTATAGTGGATGGGATCGTCGCGCCGAAGCCGCGCGAAATAAGGGCGCCAGAGGTCCTGTTGATAGAGCCGCGAATCGCTAACATCAATGTCACTGAGCGGTGCGGTTTCAGGATCAGGCAACGGGCCAGACGGCAGCGCAATCCTAGTGTGTTCCTCGTCGCCCCTTAACGCATCGGCTGGGCCTGTTTCTGTACGATCACTCATTGTGAGATCTCCTTGGCTGACTCTAGAATGTGTGCCACGCGAATCAAAATGGCATGGGTCAAACGCGCAGCAGTTCGATCGCTTTTGGGCGTTGGATGCACCCTTTGAATGAGATGAAAAGCGCTATCGCCTAAAAAATCCTTTTTATATCTCTGAATTTAATAGAAAAAGCTGAGAGAGATTCTAGTCGCTGTAACCACGCTTCACCCTTGTTCGGCCCAGACAGTGGGTTAAAAGTTGGCATAACCCCCATCGATTAGGTACGTCTCAGACGTGTGGTAACTGCTCGCCTGACTCATGATATAGACCGCAATGCCCGCGAAATCCTCAGGCTGCCCCCAACGACGCATGGGTATTCTGGGCATGACGTTATCGACGAACTTGTCCCAAGCGAAAGTGGTTTCCGTCATACCCGTTTCTATCCAGCCAGGTAGAATTGTGTGCGCGGTAATGCCGTAGCGCGCGTACTCTACAGCCAGCGCTTTGGCCATGGTGATAAGCCCGCCTTTAGTAGCAGCGTAATGCTCACCGCGCGCCTGCCCCGAAACGGCCGCCAGACTCGAAGTGCCAATCAGTCGACCAAAGGCATCGCCGTTCGCTGCGCGCGCCTTCATATGTTGAGCTGCGAGCCGAAACACATAGAACACACCATTTAAGTTGACCGACATGATGCGATTCCACTCATCGGTGCTCATTTCGTCAAAGCTGTTTGCACGGCCACCCACCCCCGCATTAGCAAAACAGCCGTCAACCCGACCATGGATGTCTAGGGTTGCTTGAAAGCAATCAGTGACGGCAGCTTCATCGGCAACGTCGCACAGGTGAGCGCTGGCCCGCACACCGTAAGCCTCCAGAGCGGAGAGGGCTTGTTCATTTTTGTCTGCATTGGTGCCCCAGATGGCCACTTCGCACCCCTGTGAGGCGAGACCCTCGGCCATGCCAAGGCCAATGCCGCCATTGCCACCTGTGATGAGTGCAACGCGACCTTCTAAGTTAAAGAGATTCTTGATCATGGCTATGTGTCCTTCGATTTGCCCCTAGTCTGTCTCAATGCTTACTTGAAAGCCCCAACTGCAGACGATGCCTGTGACGCTAGGCGCTGCTTTGTCCAGACCGAACCAAGCGATGTCAGTGATACAGAACAAATTAGGCTATCAAGCCCGAGTCACCCTTGGGCTGTCAATCGTTGATTGCAGATAGGTTGCGAGCATGGGTGCTCCTACCAGGGCATTGAGAACTGCAATGTTGTTGACAACTGACGAAGGGTCAGTAAAGTACGCGCGTTAAATGACCATAAGTCAGCGAAACAAAAACGTGGTGATTGAAAATAATTCGAGCCTGAACCCGGGGAAGGGCGATAGGCGCAGCAAGCTCGCCAAGAGCCCCACTTCAGACGACTCAAACCAAGGCTAAGTGAATGATGCGATTCACTCGCCTGATCAGCTCGCGCCACGCCTTAATGCTGGGTGGGTTTGGGCATTGGGTTTTAGCAACTCATAGATACAATCGATGACGCAGCCAAACAACATATCAATGGGATCGCCAATGAGGGCGCGGAGCCCAGAGAATAAAGCGAGGCGCCGCGAGGC
>CAYZUV010000120.1:0-6832 GCA_964481245.1 uncultured Pseudomonadales bacterium | reverse complement strand
CCGTACAGCACCAGCGCTTTCAACTGAGGCGTGTGACTCAGTGCGTTGAAGAGCGGGCTGAAGTCCTCTTGTTTAGGTCGACCTCCTAGGATGAGGATCAATGGCCCAGCATCACGAAAACTCTCAATCGCGCTCACAGCTGCGCTCACATTAGTCGCCTTCGAATCGTTAATCCAAAGAACCCCATCCTTAGTAGGGAGTACCTCGCAGCGATGGGGTAGACCTTCAAACGTCTCGAGGCATTGAGCACTCGTGACCAATGGCAATCCTAACCCGATACAAATAGCGAGCGCGGCAGCGCCATTAATCGCGTTGTGCCGACTGAGCCAAGGTCCGCGTTTGGCAATGAGGACGGACTCGCCTTCGAACTCAAACCTTAGGGAATCTGCAGAGACTGACACCGTAACCCCTTGAGGCACCGTCGATTGATCTTGACTGGGGGGCGAATACCCAAAAGCTAGCCAAGTCCCACGACCAGATTGGGACATCCGCTTAGGTTTCCTCTCTGATCTCCAAGCCTCATAGCTCACCCTAACTTGCGCTTGGTTAAAGATGGATTCCTTCGTGCGGTAATAGGTGTCTACAGAATCATATCGATCTAAATGATCGGGCATCAAATTAATAAGCGCCGCAACATCCAAACCTAGCGCGCTGCCGAGCTCCAGCTGATAGCTCGAGAGTTCAACCACCATCAATTCCGGTTGGTCAACGAGCGCATCCAGTACAGGCAATCCGATATTTCCTGCGGCAACCGCCTTAATGTTTAAGGCCTTTGCAATATGCGTAACCATGGTAACCACAGTCGATTTGCCATTGGAGCCTGTGACACCAACAACGCGTCCCTCGATCAGCGGGCGAAACAGCTGGAGATCGTTGATGAGTTCAACCCCTGCAATTCTGGCCGTCTCGAAAATGGCTTTAGATAGCGGAACGCCTGGACTCACAATCCAAGACTGTTTGGCGGAAGGCACCAAGTCATCAATAGACCCAAAGCCAACGCAATGTGGAGCTTGTTCAAGTTGCTCCTTGGCGACATTCGACAACCGGTCCTCCGCCACCCAATAACTAGTCTGAGTGCGCTCAAAATGCCGCGCCACCGATTGCCCAGTTTTTCCGTAGCCAACGATCACTTTAACCATGAGCGCGGCTCCCCTGGGTCATCAGTGATTCGATGGTCCCACGATCACTGAACGCGTGCTTTACGCCATTGATCTCTTGGTAGTCCTCATGACCCTTACCCAGAATCACGAGCAGATCATTAGCAGAAAGGCGAGCCATCCCTTGAGCAATCGCTTCTCGACGATCTAGTTCTATTACCGGACTGAACGAATCGGGAAGGCTGGCGCACATCTCTCTTACTATGGCTAAGGGAGACTCAGATCTTGGATTGTCACTCGTAAAAATCACTTCATCGCTGAGCTCAAACGCGATCCTTCCCATGAGCGAACGCTTTGAGCGATCTCGGTCGCCCCCACAACCGATCAACGTGACGATTTGACCCTTTGCATGCTCTCGCAGTGTCTGGAGCACGCTCGCCACAGCATCGGGCGTGTGCGCGAAATCAATTAAAGCCTCGCCCACGGGCAGCCCAATTCGCTCCAGTCGTCCTGGCGGCGGCACAAGTCGTGGCAGAATGCACGCGATGTCAGCCAATGCGTGTCCCTGTTCAATCAAACAGGCCACGACGGCAAGGACGTTACTCAAGTTGAAGCGACCGAGCAGCGCAACCTCTGCACTTACTCTTTGATCAAACGCTTCGAGTTCAAATGACACACCCTGATGGGTTGTTCTAACCTTTTGTGCGACAACATCCGCTAAAGGATTGTCAATGCCGTAGGTCACCACCCTCTTCGCCGTGGTTTCACGAGCAAGTTCCACGCCGAAAGCGTCATCAATATTAACGATCGCGACCTCAAGCGCTGGCCAGCGAAACAGCATTGCCTTGGCCTGCCCATAGGCTTCGAGAGTTCCATGGTAATCCAGGTGATCGTGCGTCAAATTAGTGAAGGCAGCGCTATGAATGGACACACCGTCCAGGCGACCCTGGTCAAGGCCGTGCGAGGAGGCCTCAATCAAAATGACCTCAGAACCAAGCCTCTTCAGCGTTCGCAACTCTCTTTGAAGCGTAACGACATCAGGCGTCGTGAGCATCCCCGGCTTTAAGTCGCCCGGCCGCCCGGAACCTAAAGTTCCAATCAAACTTGCTTGAACGCCAAGCAAATTCAGCGCCTGCGCTCCGAGGTGGGCAACCGAGCTCTTGCCATTGGTCCCTGTCACCGCGAGCAACGTCAGGTCGGAAGAGGGATCTCCAAAGAAACGACCCACTATCTCGCCGAGCCGAGCTCTGAGGTCTTGAAAGACATAGACAGCGTCGAACGCTGAGTCTGGAAGGGGCGCCTCGGTCAACACCGCCACTGCCCCTTTTGATAAGGCTTCAGTGGTGTGACGTAGGCGATCTTCATCACGTTCGGCCAAAGCAATGAAAAGATCGCCGGGTTGCACCGCTCGGCTATCAAGGCACAACTCATTGACCGCAACCATGGGCACAATGCCGTTTTGGGTGATTTCCTGAAGGTTCACGCAGCCTCCCTCACGAAATCAGGCGGAACACTGTTTAAGCGCAGTACACTTTGCATCACTCGAGAGAAAATGGGCGCGGCTATACTCCCACCACCGACGGAAGCCGTTTTAGGTTCGTTGATCACCACCACGCCAACAAATCGTGGTGAAGACAGGGGTGCAAAACCCGCGAAAAAAGCAATATGACGCTGATCATCGTAGCCTTGATCTCCGAGTTTGCGCGCCGTCCCCGTTTTCCCTGCGACCTCGTAAGCATCGATCGCCGCTTTTTTTCCAGTTCCTTCTGTCACTACCCGATGCAGCATGCCCTGAAGGGCGACCGCAATATCCATCGGCATCACGCGCTCTTCCTGAACCTGAGGGTCTTTGATCAGACTCACCGTTCGTTTGATGCCACCTGCAGCGATCGTCTGATAGGCCTGGGCTAATTGCAGTGGAGTCACGGTGAGCCCATAGCCATAAGCGAAAGTCACACGCTCCACATCTTTCCATCGACGTCTGTTGGGCAAAAAGCCCGCGCTCTCCCCCGGAAACCCAATGCCCGTCACCTGCCCAAACCCGAGCTTCTGAAACAGGTTCCAGACGTCGTACTCATTGACCATCAAGGCCAGGCGGCTAATGCCTACTTGACTCGAATGCGCAAGAATTCCGCCTAAATCCAGCGTGCCTCGATTGCGAGGGTCACGGATGACGGCGTCCCCAACCTTCATAAACCCAGGGCTCGTATCGACCACAAAATCAGCGGGAAGGCCGGACCCCAGCGCGATCGCGACAGTCAAAGGCTTAACGGTTGACCCGGGCTCGAACACATCCGTCACTGCCCGGTTTCGAACGGAACCTAAATCTAGCTGGATTCGATTGTTGGGGTTATAAGAGGGTTGATTGACCATCGCAAGAATCTCGCCAGTTGCGACATCCAACAGCACCATGGAACCCGACAGGGCTTCGTATTGCTGAACCGCAGACTTGAGCTCTCGATACGCCAAGAACTGCAATCGTTGATCGATCGACAACTGTAAATTCTTGCCGGGCAGCGCTTCTGCGACCGGCATCAAGTCCTTGACCACCTCTCCATAAAGATTCTTGAGGACTTTCTTCTTTCCCGGCTGTCCCGCCAGCCAATGATCGAAAGATAATTCGACCCCTTCCTGGCCTCGGTCTTCAATATCTGTGAATCCGACCACGTGAGCCGTGACTTCGCCAGCGGGATAGAAACGGTGATATTCCTTCTCACCATAAACCCCCGGCATACCCAAACTTAGAATCAAATCTGCTTCAAGCGGCGCGATTCTTCGACGGAGGTAGACAAAATTGCGCCCCGCCGCTCGATGCATTTTGTCTCGGAACTCATCGAGCGAAACGCCCAAACCCGATGCCAGTGCGCGCAATCGATCGTCATCACTGGGAAGCTCAGCAGGATTAGCCCAAAGCGATACCACCGGCGAACTCACAGCTAGAGGATCACCTCGGCGATCAAGGATCATGCCCCGATGCGCGTTGATCTTCTGCATCCGGATGGTTCTGGCGTCACCCTGGTCCTGAAGAAAGTCCTTTTCTTGGACCTCGAGTTGAATCAGCCTGGCGGCCATCCCGAAGATGGCGACCAGAAAGAGGAACAGCGCGATATGGACTTTGAGACTACTAGTCATCACAGGACCGCCTCTGGATCATCTAAACTGACGATCTCTGGACGAACAATCAAGAGATTGGTCTGATCTGGCGAGCGCATCTGTAACGTCTCTCTCGCAAGCTGATCAACACGGTTATAGCCAGCCCATACGCTGTGTTCTAGCAATAGCTTCTCGTACTCGCTGTCCAGGTTATCGCTCACGTGCTGCTCCGACTGCAGGTTGGCGTATCGAGCACGCGTTGCGTGAGCTGCAAAGATGACCGCAAGCGCACTCGTAACAAGGACAAGCAGCACGAAGAGGCCCTGACGCCCAGCAGGTGACCAAAAATAGTGCTTACATTGAGCAAGGAGGCCCGAGCTAATCACGCAACTTTCTCCAGCACACGCATGACCGCACTTCGTGCCCTTGGGTTACGTTCGATCTCTGCTGGGGAAGGCTTCCACTTGCCCAGTAATTTAAAGCGACGATCAAAAGCCGACTCTTGTAAGGGCAGTTTTCGAGGCGTTGGTGGCGGCGACGTCAAGCGACGCATGAACTGTTTTGTGAGTCGATCCTCCAGACTATGAAAGCTAATCACAACCAATCGACCACTGGGCGCTAAAATAGAAGCGGCCTGGGAAAGTCCAGCTTCCAATTCGCTCAACTCTTGATTGACGACGATACGTATCGCCTGAAAGGTTCGCGTCGCTGGATGTTTCTTAGCACCGCCTCTGGGGACTACAGAAGCGACAATGTCAGCAAGTTGGTGGGTCCTGGTGATCGCCCGCTCATCGCGTACCGCAATGATCCGAGCCGCGATTCGTCCCGCTTTTCGCTCCTCGCCAAATGTTTTGAGGGCTTCCCGAAGCTCGGCAAAGGAAACGCGCGCAAGCCAGGCTGCGGCTGTCTCCCCCCGATCTGGATTCATTCTCATATCCAGGGGACCATCGTGCATGAAGCTAAATCCTCGCTCTGCCTCGTCAAGCTGCGGAGAGGACACTCCCAGATCAAGCAATACCCCAGTCACCTTTCCAGCGGACTCTTCTCCGAGCGTCGCCTGAATTTGGCTAAAGCTTTGATGAGCAATCATCACGCGCGAATCTGTACTCATCATTTTCTGAGCCATTGCAATCGCTAAGGGGTCTTTATCCATCACGATCAGACGCGCGTTGAGGGACAGTTTGGACAAGATCATCGATGCGTGACCGCCTCGCCCAAACGTGCCATCCACGTAGATTCCATCGGAAGATTGCACCAACTGATGCACGGCTTCTTCTAGAAGGACAGGAATATGCGCCAACGTCCACCACCCTCAAAGTGAAAGAGATTTCAGTTCCTCTGGAAGTTGCGCTTGAGCATCGACATCCAACCACTGCTCGCGACGCTCGGTCCAAAGCGTTTCATCCCAGAGCTCCAACTTATTGCCTTGCCCTAAAAGCACCGCATTCTTATTGAGCTGCGCGTACTCTCTTAACGGGGGCGTGATGAGTAATCGACCATTTCGATCCATAGGAATATCCGTCGCGTGTCCGATCAGCAGTCGCTGTACTCGGCGAGCGGCTGAATTAAAACTAGGAAGCGCCTCAACCTTGCGCTGGATGTCATCCCATGCCGGCTGTGGATAAATCAAAAGACAGCGTTCCTCGGTGTCGATGGTGGCGACCATTCTTCCTTCACACAAAGAATTAATCTCATCACGATACCGGGTGGGCACGGTGAGCCGCCCTTTGGTATCCATATTGATGTGATTAACTCCACGAAACATACTGCTGATTCCCTAATAGCCCACTAAGTTCCACAAAAACCCACATTTCTGCACCGCACCTTAAGATTGCCACACCCGAAAGTCAAGCTGGAAAACCAGTTTTTCCTTTATTTGACAAGGGGTTAGCTTGCACTGATGCCTCTCAAACATGCTTAATAAAGATCAATCTGTTTAACATGGAGATGGCTTCCTAACTTAATGTAAATTATTAAGAATGAGACCTGCCGTTCAAAGCATCCATAAAAGTTTGTGAAACCCTCTTTGCGCTGGACGCGGTCAGAAACAAGGACTTTAGGCAACCTACGCGCAGGACGTAGAAAACGCAGAGACGTCATTACTCATGCGCGACGCACTGGCAAACACACCCTAAAACAGTCGGCTCAATCATCACTGCTCCTGGCATTCAAGCCCGTGAGCTCAGAACATTTGAGGTCAGTCGATCGCAAATTAGCCAGCAGCCATCGTCGGCCGCTTTGAGCCAACAACCCGGTTACGGAAGAATCTCGTGCTTTGAAGATGAGTCCCGAGAGGCGGAGTTGTTCAGCACTTAACTGAAATGCCCCGCATTCGCGCCTTGAATCGGAGGTTCATGATCTGAATGCGAGCCTTGAGAAGACCAATGGCAAAAGGTGGGGCATGAATCGCCTGGTGTCAGAGACCTGAGCTTGCCCAACAAGCCATCTATCAACCCAAAGGCGTTTAGCATTCTCGATATCGATCACCCGCGGGTGACCGTTGCATGAGATAGACACTCAGCTCCAATCTGGGATATTTCGAATGCTCGGCGAGCCTGAGCCACGACAGCCGCGATAGCAAAGAAGAGGGAGTCGGCCGTAAGCCGGGTTCTGTCGTGGGTAATCATTCATCTGTGATGCTT
>CAYZUV010000119.1:0-6919 GCA_964481245.1 uncultured Pseudomonadales bacterium | reverse complement strand
ATGCCCTGTTCAAACGACGCGCCATGATAGAGTTTTGACCCTCAAAAAACAAACCTATTCAGGGTCATCGACCGATCAACTGGGCTTTACAGCAGACGACCCATTTGATTAGATGTTGCGTCCTGGTGATCCGCTGTTAGCACGACTTTGCGCCCTGAGGTTCTTGGCACCAGCCACGGTTACGCGCTAGTTCTGTGGCCTGCATCCTCGCGATTCAGGAGATGAGATTCAGGACATGAGATTCATGACATGAATAGGACCGAAGCGGTCATCGTCTAACTATCGGGCCCCTCGCACGCACGCGCCCTCGAATGGGCGATGGATACGAGGTTGCGAAACTACTAGAGCCAGCCAGGGAGCGCTAAACGCACGCTAAGCGTTAGTTGGGGAAACTGGCGCTCATCTCATCCAGCAAAAGAAAGTGAGCAATATGAAACATGATGTAAGCATTACCATCGACGGCAAAACGGTTGCGCTGCCTGTCCTTGAGGCGACGGCTGGTCTTGATGTGATCGACGTGCGCGGTCTCATCAGCGAGGGCCTGTTCACATTTGATCCGGGCTTTCTTTCGACAGCCAGCTGCGAATCCAAGATCACTTACATCGATGGTGATGCTGGGGTCCTTACTTATCGTGGCTATCCCATTGAAGCCCTCGCCTCCGGTGCAGAACATCTTGAAGTGTGTTATCTCCTTCTGCACGGTGAGCTCCCCACGCAATCTGAACTTGATCAATTCAAGTCTGAAATCAATGAGCGAATGCCGATCGACGCCCAGTTCGCAAAAATTTTCGACGGTTTCACAGCCACTGCGCATCCTATGTCGATGTTGTGTGCCGGCGTCGGTGGCTTGGCAGCACTGTTCCATGAGGGACTGGATATCTATAACCCTGACCATCGAATGGAGTCAGCCATGCAGCTCATTGCCAAAGTGCCAACGCTCGCGGCAATGAGTTATCGTAAATCCATCGGCCGGGAATTCGTCGATCCAGATCCGTCGCTCGGCTATGCCGAAAATTTCCTCAACATGTGTTTTGGCGAGAGCGGCAAACCCTCATCGGTGAGCCCAACGCTCGCAAGTGCGCTCGATCGAATATTCATACTCCACGCCGACCACGAACAAAATGCGTCAACGTCAACGGTCCGTTTGGCGGGGTCAACAGAATGCAATCCATATGCGGCTATCGCAGCGGGTATCGCGGCGCTTTGGGGTCCTTCACATGGTGGCGCCAATGAGGCCGTTCTCGATATGCTCAACGAGATCGGCGATGTTGCAGTCGTCAACGACTACGTCGCCAAAGCCAAAGACAAAGATGATCCCTTCAAACTCATGGGCTTCGGCCATCGTGTGTACAAGAACTTCGATCCGCGGGCCCTCGTGATGCAGGAAAGTTGTCACGCGGTTTTGGCGGAGCAAGGGGTCGAAGATGAACCCCTACTGAAGATCGCAACCACCCTTGAGAAGATGGCCCGAGAGGAGCCCTACTTCATTGAACGCAAGCTCTACCCCAATATTGATTTCTACTCAGGGATCACGTTAAAGGCTATGGGCATTCCCACCCCTATGTACACCGCGTTGTTTGCGCTGGGCAGAACGCCCGGGTGGATTTCTCATTGGTCGGAAATGCTTTCCGTTCCATTTAAAATTGGCAGACCGAGACAACTGTATACGGGCCCAACACAGAGGGACTTTGTACCCATCAGCGATCGATAGCCATTGCTACAATAGCCATTACTACAGAGAGCATCGTGTGACCCACCTATCGGATCAGGCGCTGGCTTCTAACCATACTCAATCGGTAGCCAGCGAGGCTAATGGTGCGCCATCGACTGATTAAAAAGGCTACGGTCCGTCAATCTGAACCGTCTGTTTTGCCCTGAGCCCTCACGCAAGTGTCGCTGGGAGCTATCTTCGACGCGAGTATCATAAAGGTGAATTAGGCCTCTATCTCGACCTGCTAAACAGGCAATGAAGCGCGCCTCGGGGACGCACCCTGTTAAACTTCAAGGCCATACCGTAGCCCGGCCGCCAACAGTAAGAGGGTGTAACACGCACCGAAACGTCAAATCGGCCACTTCGATCATGACCAGGACCGTGGACAACACCTTTTAAGTAACATTTTCGCCAACACGCACAACAAAAGAGGACAGACTATGAGCATCAGCGCCAACATCGAAACAAGCAAGGGCACCATTAGCCTCACACTGTACGCCGAAGAGGCACCGGTCACGGTTGCCAGCTTTGTTAATCTTGCGAATCGTGGCTACTACGATGGATTGACCTTTCACCGAGTCATCGGCGACTTCATGATTCAGGGCGGCTGTCCATTTGGCACCGGAACTGGCGGCCCAGGCTATCGCTTCGAAGACGAATTTGTAGCAAGCCTCCGCCACGATCGGCCGGGCCAACTATCAATGGCGAATGCCGGACCGGGCACCAACGGCAGTCAGTTTTTTATCACCCATGTCCCAACGCCTCATCTCGATGACAATCATTCGGTCTTCGGTTCAGTCAATGGTGAATCGGATCAGGCCGTCGTCGACGCGATCAGGCAAGGGGATACCATTACTCAGATCACGATTGAAGGCGACACCGATGAGCTCATGACCGCTCAAGCAGATCGACTCGCGAGTTGGAATGAGACCCTAGATGCGTCCTTCCCAGACCTGAAAGCCTGATCACGCTCCCCATGCGCGGAACCATCTTGGATGCGAACAGCCTGGGAGATGCCGACCTTTCTCCTGTCACGCAGCTACTAGACGACTGGACCGTGCACGGGGCAACGCGCCCGGAGGAAACCTACGAACGCATCCAAGGGTTTGACGTCGTGATGACGAATAAGGTGGTCCTTGATGCCGCGCTCATCGAAGCCGCGAGTGCCCTAAAGTTCATTGGCATCATGGCGACGGGCACCAACAATGTTGACTTAGGCGCAGCAAAAAAGCGGGGAGTTACTGTCTGCAATGCGGTCGGCTACGCCACACCCTCGGTGGCGCAGCATGTGTTTGCGTTGATCCTCAACCTCGCAACGCGCCAGTACCGATACATCGACGACACTGCCCGAGGGCAATGGCATCAGAGCGATGTGTTTTGCCGACTCGACCATCCAATTGTCGAAATCTCAGGGAAAACCCTCGGCATCATCGGCCTTGGCGAGCTTGGCCTTGCGGTCGCACGATTGGGTCAAGCTTTCGGCATGACCATTCTCGCCCTTGAAACGCATCGATCCTCAAAGGTTGGCGACATTGCTCGAGTGGATCTTACGACCTTGCTTCGCGAAAGCGATGTGTTAACACTGCACTGCCCGCTCACTGACGAAAATATTCACCTCATCAATGAAGACACCTTGGGACAAATGAAACGCTCTGCGCTTCTGATCAACACGGCTCGAGGGGCCCTAGTGGATTCGAAGGCGCTGCTCAAAGCGTTGGACCAAAAACAGATAGCTGGTGCAGCGATTGATGTATTGGCAAGTGAGCCTCCGACCACAACAGAGCCGCTCCTCCAGGTGCGCCGAGAGGATTTGATCGTTACGCCGCACAATGCGTGGGGCGCCTCGGAGTCGCGAGCTCGTTTGATCGATCAATTAAGAGACAATGTGATTGCATGGAAATCAGGTGCGCCCGTTCGCAGGGTGCACCCAACCTGATCATTACATTTTTTATCAGTCCTACGAATTCGACCCAATAATGATTTTGCGAGCAGCGTCCCTTCAGCGGCTCTAGCATATCCAACCCGGGTGCTATACTCGGTCCATGACAGAATCCACAGCTTCAGCGCCGCAGCCTGGTCTGCTCGAGACCTTGCTGGCCTTGCTCGCTAGCGAGGGAAGCGCCATGTCAAAAGATATGTTGCTGGCTGGGTTACCCTTAACAGGGTCTAATCTGTCCCCTGAACTCGCCCTTCGAGCTACCCGGCGCCTGGGATTTGATTCGACCCTTCGCAGCATCGACCCTAGGAAGTCCGCTGACATTACCAAAATCGAACGTCACCATTTCCCCCTCATTGTATTTATCGAGAACACGGCCGACATTGTTCGAAGTCAAGAGGATCTCGCGACCAAGGTCAGCGCACAAACGCAACCCGTGAGTCTTTTTATTTTGGGTGAAAGACAGGGTCAATCTCGGGAAACATTGATTGGTCAATCGAACCGAACACCGCGCTGGCTGTCGCAATTGATCCGATTGAACCGAACACTGTACGCAGAAGTCATCGCGGGCTCCCTCTTCGTCAATCTTTTCGCCCTCGCTATGCCGCTCTTTGTGATGAACGTCTATGACCGAGTCGTTCCTAATCAAGCCATCGATACCCTTTGGGTGCTCGGCATCGGCCTCACGCTCGTATTGCTCTTTGACCTATTGATCAAATCCTTGCGCGGCTACTTTATTGATATTGCAGGCCGTCGAGCGGATCTTATGTTGTCCGCGATGACTTTTGAGCAGGTCATGTCAATGCAATTGGCTGCTCGACCGACCAAAGTGGGTAGCTTCGCAAATCAGTTGCTCGACTTCGAACAATTCAGGGACTTTTTCACCTCAACAACCCTCACCGCGTTGATCGACCTTCCCTTCGTTGTGCTGTATCTCCTCATCATTTACACCATCGGTGGATCGATCGTTGTCATCCCCATCTTTGCCATCGTGCTGATCTGCCTCGTTGGCGTCGTCGCCCAACGTAAACTCGCACCGCAAGTGACGGAACTAATGCAAGCGTCAGCAAGGAAAAGCGGCTTACTCATAGAAGCGCTTAGCGCGCTCGAACTCATCAAGTCTTCGGCCGCAGAGAGTCAAATGCAGAATCGTTGGGAAAGGCAACAAGCCGATCTCGCCGAATTATCCCTGTCTACGCGGCTCCAAAGCCTTATCGCCCTGAACCTCGTTCAATGGTTGCAGGGTATGACGACTCTTTTGATCGTGGCCGCCGGCGTCTTCAGCATCCGTGAAGGTGCGCTCACGATGGGCGGCCTCATTGCGTGCACAATTCTTACCGGCCGCAGCATGCAGCCGATGACGCAACTTGCAAGCCTGATGACCCGGTTTCAGCAGGCGATGGCCGCTTTTCAGTCTGTTCAAAGCTTGATGCAGTTACCGCAGGAGCGGGATCTTGAACAACCCCCATTGCATCGCCCGGCGCTCCAAGCTGCGATCCGATTGCGCGAGGTCGATTTCACCTACCCCAATCATCCTTTTCCGACGCTCTCGGCCATCGATCTCAACATTCAACCCGGCGAACGGGTGGGGATTATCGGGCCCACGGGTTCAGGTAAGAGCACACTCGCAAAGCTCGTTTGTAAGTTTTACAGCCCCAACCAAGGCAGCGTGCTGGTGGGCGGGACGGACCTGCGTCAGGTGGACCCCGGGGACTTGCGCAGACAGGTCAGTTTTTTGGCCCAGGATGCGCCATTGATCAGCGGGTCCGTACGCGACAACATTAAGTTTGGCCAAGCCACCCTCTCAGATGAAGCGATTGTTGCCGCCGCCGAAGTCTCCGGCATTGCCACGTATTTAAATGAACATCCAGAAGGCTTTGACCTCCAAGTCGGCGAGCAAGGCCGTCAACTGTCAGGCGGTCAAAAGCAAGCCATCGCGCTCGCACGGGCATTGTCTAACAACGCAAACATTGTGATCTTGGACGAACCAAGCAACGCGTTAGACGGTCAGGCCGAGCAGTCACTGATACAGTCACTCAGCACCTATTTGAGTCATAGAACGCTCATGTTGATCACCCATCGAACCAGTATGCTGGCCCTTGTTGACCGCCTCGTGGTCATGCGCTCAGGACGTATCGTTCTTGACGGACCAAAGACCGAGATCCTCCAACAGCTATCTAAGCAACCACAGGCCGTCCGATGAATCGCCGAGTTAACGAGCTCAATCGCACGCAACTCGAAACCGCTGTCGACGGCCATCCGCTTGCGCACTTCATGCTTTGGAGCATCCTGTCTTTCATTTTTTTGGCACTATTCTGGGCTAATTTCGCCACACTCGAGGAAGTCACTCGCGCCGAGGGCCGGGTAATTCCATCGAGTCAAATCCAAACTATTCAAAATTTTGAGGGCGGCATTCTGAGCGAAGTCCTGGTCAAAGAGGGTGATCAAGTGGCTCAGGGGGATTCACTACTGCGTATCGACGACACCCGCTTTAATTCATCCTTCCAAGAAAATCAGTCCACCATCGACTCGCTCAATTATCGCGCCCTACGACTAGAGGCTGAGATATCCGGAACAGATCTTAAAGAACCAGACAGTTTAACGATCGATCAAAGCCGCCTATTGTCAGAAGAGCTGAGACTTTTTGAAAGCCGACAAATTGAGCTCTCGAGCGCGATTTCGATTCTGAAGGAGCAGCGACAGCAGCACATCCAATCAAAGGAGGAACTCGAGCGAGAGTTGGTCAAACTGTCCCAAAATGCGCAACTAGCAGAGCAAGAGTTGGAGATCACAGCACCTCTTGTGGATCGCGGCGCAGTCTCGCAAGTTGAACTGCTCAGACTCAAAATGGCTGTCAACGAGGCCAATGGACGACTTGAGACAGCCAGGCTCAAGCTGCCTAGCGCTGCCTCTATGATTCAAGAAGCTGAAGAAAAAATCATCGAGCGACAGCAACAATTTAAATCTCAGGCTCAGGAAGAACTCACATTGGTACGAGCCGAACTCTCACGCTTGACCTTCTCAAACATTGCCCTCCAGGACCGCGTTGCCCGAACCGAAGTACGGTCCCCCGTCGAGGGTGTGGTCAATCGGATCCTTGTCACTACGCGTGGCGCAGTCATTCAGCCGGGGATGGACCTAATCGAAATTGTACCCACCAACGACACGTTATTAGTCAACGCGAAAGTGCGACCAGTGGATATCGCCTTCATTCGCCCTGGGCAAAAAGCGATGGTCAAACTCACCGCCTACGACTATGCCATCTACGGTGG
>CAYZUV010000118.1:2260-6945 GCA_964481245.1 uncultured Pseudomonadales bacterium | reverse complement strand
GTCAGTGATCAAGCGCGATTCGACGTCTATCAGTGGTTGGACGCTGCGCTTTTGGGCCAAGCGCCTCGGAGTCTTCGCATGCTTCGAGCGCTTGAGGCTGAGGGTGTCGATGTGGTTTTGATCGCCGGCGCATTGACTCGAGAGGTCAGGCAGCTGGTGCAAATGAAACAGCATGCGGCAACGTCAACGATTGAAGACGCCATTCGGCAGTATCGGATCTGGCCCAAGCGGCAGCCTTTAGTTGGTAAAGCTTTGAGACGTCTTGATCTCGATCAGCTTCAAGGGCTTTTCGTTGAGTTGTCTCAACTTGATCGGCAGGCGAAAGGCCAGTGGCCGGGTGACCCTTGGCAGCATTTGAGCGATTTGAATTTGAAGCTTTGCGGCGCCTAGTCGAACCTTCGTCGAGGGTCGCTAATTCACGACCGTCAGACGGGACTCGCCTTTAGCGACCAACACCAGCTCGCCGTTGGTTGCCTGGAAAGTCGTGATGCTGGCGTTATCAGGCCTGAAGACCAATACCTGATCATCCTTGGTCACCGCAGAAACCAAGGCATTGATTGCAACAAAATGCGAGAAAATCACTGTGTCCTCTTGTGCTTCCTTTAAGACATCAACAAGTGACGCTTGCCAGGCCTGTAAAGCTTCGCTTTGGTTTGACCACTGGCCTTGCATAATGCCCTGAAGCCAAGCACCCCGTTCGCTCACCGATAAGTTGGGTGAGGGAATTTCAGAGACGCGCGATTCTAAAGTCACGGATTCTCCGATCGCTCGAGCGTAGGGATGAGCAGTTTCTTGCGCTCTTTTCAGCGGGCTGGACAGTATACGTTTGGGACCTGCAGTCAAAAGAGTCTCGGAGGCAGCCTCAGCCTGTGCGCGGCCAAGATCATCTAGACCTGGATCGGGGTCCTCTGAGTAGCCGGCGGCGGCCTGTCCATGGCGAACAAGGTAGATGAGGGGCATAGAGTATCTCCTGTGGTGATCTGCGGGAGCGGCGTGTGACCATGGTAATTTGAGGGGTTAATGGTATCCTTATCGGCCGCTGTTTGCCTCGGTCGTGTGAATCATTGCGCCAGGAGTTGAATCTTCTCGTGATTGGAAACTTCCGAAAAGGTAGCAGAAGCGCAGTTTGAGCGCTTTCGGAATGATGACATCACTTATCGATCCTTGCTGATCGGGAGGCGGCCGTTGGAAGGTTTCTAAAAAAGCTTTCTTTTCAATGGGTTGCCTTAATAGAAGATTTACACCAGTAGTAAGGTACACGCATGGCAAAGCAAAAAGGCGCCCTAGGCGGAAATGGTATCCCAGACACAACCGTCAGTGCCAAAGAACTGTTCGGACTTGAAGTTGAGATGGCGGTGCCAGCATTCTCTGAACCCTCAGAGCATGTGCCCAATATTGACCCCAGCTATTTGTTTAATCCCGAGACCACGCTTGCGATTCTTGCAGGCTTTGCACACAACCGACGGTGCATGGTTCAGGGCTATCACGGGACGGGGAAATCGACTCACATCGAGCAGGTCGCAGCGAGACTGAATTGGCCCTGTATTCGAATTAATCTTGATTCCCATGTGAGCAGAATGGATTTGGTGGGTAAAGATGCCATTGTCTTAAAAGAAGGGCAGCAGGTGACAGAGTTTAAAGAAGGTCTTCTGCCCTGGGCGCTCCAAAGGGCGTGTGCCATTGTATTTGATGAATATGACGCAGGACGCCCGGATGTGATGTTCGTGATCCAACGGGTGTTGGAAGTTGAGGGTAAGTTGACGCTCCTCGATCAAAGCCGCGTGATCAGCCCGCACGAAAGTTTTAGGATGTTTGCAACGACGAACACCATTGGCCTTGGAGATCCCACCGGTCTCTATCACGGGACCCAGCAGATTAACCAAGGCCAGATGGATCGTTGGAACATCGTGACGACGCTGAATTATCTGCCGCATGAGAGCGAGGTCGATATCGTTTCGGCCAAACATCCCGCAATGGATAAATCAACGCTGTCGCACATGGTGTCTGTGGCTTCGCTCACTCGCCAAGGATTCATCAATGGCGACATATCGATTGTCATGTCACCGAGAACGGTCATTATGTGGGCTGAAAATGCAGCGCTTTTTAACGACCTTGGGTTTGCTTTCAGGCTGACCTTCTTGAATAAGTGTGATGAGACCGAACGCCCGATTATCGCTGAGTACTATCAGCGTTGTATGGGCACAGAGCTGCCGGAATCCAGCGCGGGTATTGTCCTGAATCAGGGCGCCTAGGTAGGGACAGGCAGGCGGATGGAGGACACCACCGAAGTATTTCGCCAAGCGGTCACTTCGACCATGCGAGCCATATCCGGTAATGATGAATTGTCGGTGACATTCGGTCGAGGCAAACCCTACATGCAGGGCAGCAAGGTGAGATTGCCCGCGCCCGAACCGGGTATCGGCGAAGAAGGGCTTGCGGTCCTGCGAGGGACCGCGGATCGATTTGCGCTCAAAGAACGCTTTCACGACGCGCAAACTCATCTTGAACGAAGGCCGGATGGCGGTGTTGCCCAGGAGGTCTTCGACGCAGTTGAAGAAGCGCGTCTTGCAGTGATCGGCTCCTATCTGATGCGAGGTGTGCAGGACAATCTGAGCGCACAACTGGACGCTAGTTTGGAAACGTTGACTGCTACGACGATGGCAGAGCTTGATGATTTCTCATTGGGCGCGGCTGTCGGGCTGCTCATTAGAGAGCGGATGATTAACGCTGAACTGCCCCCTTCCGCTGATCGAATCCTGTCTCCGTGGCGAAAATACCTAACTGAAAAGATTGATGTTGATCTTGATCAGTATGCCGAGCAGCGATTTGATCAGGCGATGTTTAGTGATCTCGCGATGGCGCTTATGGCGCAGCTCGACCTGCTCGATGATCACGCAGACGAAGATCAGCAAGGGGCCTCCGATGACCTTGAGGAGCAAGATCAGGAGATAGAGACTGAATCGAGCGATGAAGGGGGCGAAGACGATTCCGGTAGCGAAGGCGATTTGTCTGATGCGATCGAGGGCGAAGTGCCGGTCGATATGGACGCGGCGGACCTCGTTGATGCCGAAGGCTCAGAGGATGAGTCGGGCGCGCCGCCGGATCCCCAAGGCGAGAAAAGTTGGGCACGACCAAAGACGTTTGAATATAAGACCTTTACGAGCGAGTTTGATGAGGTCGTTTTCGCAGACGAACTCTGCGAGAGTGATGAGCTCGACCGGCTTCGTGGGGTTCTAGATCAGCATCTACAGAATTCGCAAATAATCATCAGCAAGTTGGCCAATCGGCTGCAACGCAAGCTGATGGCGCAACAAAATAGGAGCTGGGACTTCGATCTGGAAGAGGGGGTCTTGGATACCTCACGGTTGCCGAGCATCATCATTGACCCCTTCTCTCCGCTGGCCTTCAAGCAAGAGAAAGACACTAAATTTCGCGATACGGTGGTTTCAATCTTGATCGATAGTTCGGGTTCCATGCGCGGACGTTCGATCGGCATTGCCGCTATGTGTGCCGATATCTTGGGTCGCACTTTGGAGCGCTGCTCAGTCAAGGTCGAAATTCTGGGCTTCACAACCAAAGCCTGGCGAGGTGGGCAATCGCGCGAGCTTTGGCTTCAGCAGGGAAAGCCAGCTCAGCCTGGACGCTTAAACGATATTCGGCACATCATTTACAAGGCCGCTGATATGCCTTGGCGGCGTGCGAGACGAAACCTCGGCTTAATGATGCGCGAAGAACTGTTGAAGGAAAATATTGACGGCGAAGCGTTGCTTTGGAGTCACTCGAGGATCCAGGGGCGACCTGAAGACCGCAAAATTCTGATGGTGATATCCGACGGCCTGCCTGTGGATAACAGTACACTCTTGGTGAATCCAAGTAACTATCTAGAACAACATTTGAAATATGCCATCGACCAGATAGAGAACCATTCAGATGTGGAGCTCGTGGCCATTGGTATCGGCCATGATGTGACCCATCACTATCAGCACGCCGTGACCATTACGGATGCCGAGCAGCTTGGCGATGCCATGACCGAACGATTGGTAGAACTTTTCGATGAAAAACCTGCTCATCCTATGCGAAGGCTGGCCTAGCTATGTCGCGTCCCCAGTTGGTTAAAGCGATCGATCGCTACCTCCAGCGGTATCCGGAGGAGCAGAGCGTGGGCGAGGTATTTAAGCGGTTCGTGCTCGGGCATGAGGATTGTTTTAAGCGCAGCTTGCTCGAGGGGCATGTCACAGGGTCCGCCTGGATCATCGATGGACCGCACAAACATTGCTTGCTGACACACCACAAAAAGTTGGACCGATGGCTACAGCTCGGCGGGCATGCAGACGGAGATGGCAACACGGTGAGAGTGGCGACTCGAGAAGCGCTTGAGGAATCCGGGTTGAAGTCGTTGCAATTGGTGAGTCTGGAGATCTTTGATCTGGATATTCACCGAATTCCTGCTCGCGGCAATGAACCTGAGCACGATCACTATGATGTTCGATACCTTTTCGAGACGTCGCGAGACGAGCCGTTCAAAGTCAGTCACGAATCTCACGACTTGGCTTGGGTGCCGCTCGCTGAGATCGAATCAGTCACCACTGAGACTTCAATTTTGAGGATGGTTGAAAAGACAGGTTAGGTATTGGCCAGCGTAAGACTTCGGCTAGGCGTGGTGGCAGGCGATAGACCGGGTCGCG
>CAYZUV010000118.1:0-2160 GCA_964481245.1 uncultured Pseudomonadales bacterium | reverse complement strand
GCGATAGACCGGGTCGCGCTAGACCGGGTCCCGTCGACTAATTTGAGGGGTGGGGTTTCCTCACGACAGACGCTAGACGCCTTGGGACACCGATCAGCAAAACGACACCCTGGCTTAATGTCCACGGGTGAGGATATCTCGCCTGTTAACCTCGAGAAAGGCTTGGCTCTTTCTGAGGCCGGATCGGGTTCTGGGTTCGCCTCGATCAGAAATTGGGTGTAAGGGTGTAGAGGATTGAAGAACACCTCATCTGAAGGCCCCGATTCGACGATCACGCCCATGTACATCACCGCCATTCGATCCGACACATAGCGCACCATCGATAGATCATGCGCGATGAAAAGTAGGGTCAGACCCATGGATTTTTTAAGATCATCGAGCAGATTGATCACCTGGGCTTGAACGGAGACGTCGAGTGCAGAGATGGGTTCGTCGCAAACGACGAACTGAGGCTCAATAATCATGGCCCGTGCAATACCAATGCGCTGCCGCTGACCACCAGAGAATTCGTGCGGGTAGCGAGACATATGGTCTGCATTAAGACCCACCCGCTCAAGCCAGTCCGCGACCCGATCACGCACGGAGCTGGCGCGCTCGCCTCGAATCGAGAGGCCTTCACCGACGATATCAAGAACTGTCATCCTGGGGTTCAAAGAGGCATAAGGATCTTGAAAAATCATCTGCATGGACTTTGAGAAGCGCAAGTGGTCCGATGCGGAGAATTTAGCCGGGAGTCGGTCTTCACCTAAGAAAGCCTCACCACTTGTTCGTTCATGGAGGCCGATGAGCGTCTTTCCAAACGTGGACTTCCCAGAGCCGCTCTCGCCGACGAGACCTAAAATTTCATTGGCTTCGATCTTTAGGGTCACGCCATCTACCGCGTGGAGTCGACGCCCTCGTCCCATATCGAAGAATTTTCTTAGTTGCTCGGTGCGAATCACTCTTTGACCTCAAGTGCGTGGATCCGTTGATCTAGCCCCTCGACTTGGGGCGCTTCAGGATGTTGTAACCAACATTTGGCGGCGTGACCCGATCCACTTGGATCGCGCCATTCAGGAGGCTCTTGTTGCAGACACACGGTCATTGCGTGGGGGCAACGCGCGGCGTAGCCACATCCCGGTGGCGGCGCAAAGAGATCTGGCGGTGAGCCGGGGATGGGGGACAGCGCTTGATCTCGAGACAAGGCGCGAGAGGGCATGGCTTGTTTCAAACCCAGGGTGTAAGGATGTCGGCTTCTGTAGAACACATCCTCTGCGGTGCCTCGTTCGACGATTTGACCCGCATACATAACGCACACCGTATCGGCCATTTTTGCGACCACGGCTAAATCATGAGTAATCAGTATGATGGACATACCGAGTCGTTCTTTCAGCTCCGACATGAGCGCCAAGATCTGGGCTTGGATAGTGACGTCAAGTGCCGTGGTCGGTTCGTCGGCGATGAGGAGCTTTGGATCGCAGGCCATTGCCTGAGCGATCATCGCTCTTTGGAGCATGCCGCCCGAAAATTCGAAAGGGTATTGGCTGGCCCGTCGCTCGGCCTCTGGAATATTGGCCTTTTTCAAAAGATCAACCGCAGTCTGGAGGGCAGCAGCCTCTGATAAACCCCGATGCACCTTGAGGGGCTCGGCGATTTGTTTGCCAATCGTCATGGTGGGATTAAGCGAGGTCATCGGGTCCTGGAAAATCATGCCAATATCCCGACCCCGAAATTGGCTACGTTCAGCATCTGAGAGCTGGAAAAGGTCCTGGCCCTCGAACCAAGCCTCACCAGATCTTATTCGTCCGGGCGGCCTTGGAATCAGATCCATAAGGGCCTGAACCGTGACGGATTTTCCGCAACCTGATTCGCCTACGATAGCGAGTGTCTGGCCAGGATCAACCTCGAACGAGACGCCTCGAACCGCTTGTACGGTGCCGCCGTAGGTTTCGAACTCAACCGCTAGATTTTGAATGCGAAGGAGGGCCATAGCTAGCCTCGCGCTCTCATCTTGGAATCGAGCGCTTCGCTCAGACCATCGCCGAGTAGGTTGAAGGCGAGCACGGTGATGCTGATGAAAAGTGCGGGGAAAAAGAGTTCATGAGGGTGGCTCAGCATGGTTTTGACCCCCTCATTACACATCGAGCCCCAAGACGGGGTTGGCGGCGCGACGCCCATGCC
>CAYZUV010000117.1:0-6994 GCA_964481245.1 uncultured Pseudomonadales bacterium | reverse complement strand
GAGGCATGAATGAAACGAGGCATGAATCAAACGAGGCAAGGGTGACAATCAAGAACGATAACGCCAGCGTTCACTTGTTCACTACCTCGCTCCAATCACCTTGGGGCTGGGTTGCATTGGCTGGAAGCGAAGCGGGCTTGCGCGATCTTCACCTTGCCGACACTCGAAGTTTAGGGCTCAGCCTGCTCGAAGAGGCGCGTATGGCCCACACGAAGTCTCACGTGTCTCCAGAGGCCACGGTTTTCAGTGGTTACAGTGCGTTCGACATCGTTGAACGATTGAGCGCAGGACAAGACATCGAGGAACTAACCCTTGATTTCAGAGGCACCGTCTTTCAAATCAAGGTCTGGCAGGGTCTTAGAGCAATACCCTCAGGATCGACGCTGAGCTATCAGCAATTTGCGAACTCGTTAGGTATGCCTACTGCGACCCGCGCAGTTGCCAGCGCGTGTGCTAAAAATCGATTAGCTCTGCTTGTGCCTTGTCACCGAATTGTTAGAGCCGATGGTGGGCTCGGTGGTTATCGATGGGGTATTGATCGCAAACGAAGGATCCTTGAAATTGAATCCTCAAATATAGACTAGGCACCCGGGTTATGGTCGTGAGCATGGCTAAGGAAGGCGTCTCCGCGAACAGGGAGTGCCTCAGCCTGAGTGCCAGCGGCCCCTGCAGTACCTTGGGGACCTGAGATAGAGCCGTCCTCATCTACGGCTCAGAATGTGCCGGTGAGGTTTGCAACAAGCCGCAGTGGAAGTTCGGGTATGATCGGGTGGAGCAAGCGTGCCAGCCAGAGCGCTAGAAAAGCAGCGGTGGCCACGTGAACCACGCAACCAAAAAGATGGAGGATAAGCATCGTGGAACTGGGAGGAGCCGGCATCGCGCCTATTGAAGTGGGTCTGCAGAATTTTCAAGCAGAAGTGCTTGAAAAGAGTCAGTCTGTGCCGGTCGTTGCAGAATTCTACGCAGAAGGTGCTGAGCCCTCAGAGGCAATGAGCTCATTATTAAAACAAGTGCTTCCTCGCTACGAGGGAAAGTTGCAGTGGGCCCGAATCGACGTGCAGCGGAATCCACAGATTGTTCAGCAGCTCGGTGTTCGTGGGCTGCCCACCCTTAAAATTATCCATCAAGGCCAACTCGCAGGGAATTTAGAGGGCCCTCAAACAGAAGAGAGCCTGGCCGCAACGCTTGATCCATTGTTCCTAAGCCCGCTTGAACAGATTAAAGCCCACCTAGAGAGCTTGATTGCAGCGGGTGATCTGGCTTCAGCAATCGATGCACTTAAGCAAATGATTCAGCAGGAGCCGAATAACACGGCGCTTTTTGTTGAGCTCGCCGACCTGATGATCCAAGCAGGAGATTTAAATTCAGCGGCGGAGATCCTAGCCGGCCTCGCGACCGATACGCCGGGGCGGGCTAAACCGGATCAGCGGCTGGTGATCGCTCAGCGGGTTCTTGAACTGCCGTCCCAAGCGGAGCTCGAAGCGCAAATCTCAGATGCGCGAACGTCCGAAGATCGAATGACCGCGCGCCTTTCCCTGGCCTTTAGATTGGCAGCGAACCAAGAACTTGAGTTGGCGCTTGACCAATTACTTGAAAATCTTCGGGAAGACCGACTTTGGCAAGACGAAATCTCGCGTCACACGATGTTGGGATTCTTTGATTTGTTCGACAAAGGGCACCCCACGCCTTCGGCCTACCGCCGAAAATTGTTCACCCTGATGCACTGAGACGGTGCTGTTGACTACGATGCGTAACTTGGATTTAGCAGAATGACGATCACCGCCGTGTGGTTCGCCTTGGCATCCGTGTTTTTCGTGTCAACAGGGGTTCTTGTGTTTCTGAACGCGCAACAAAGCAGGCGGACTAAAGCAGCTCTAGATGCGAACCATTCGGCTGTGCTTACAGCTCAGGCTGAAGCCCGTGAAGCCAGAGAATCCAGCGTGCGTTATCAAGCGGAAGCAGAAGCGAGTCTTCGGGAAAAATCATCTCTTGAGTCGAGGCTGACCCAATTATCGGAAGAGGTTCAATTAGCTCGAGAGCTGAATGGCTCGCTCAATCGTGAATTGACCGAGCTGCAGACAAAATTGACAGAGCAGGCGGCACACCATCAAGAAAAGTTGCTGATGCTCGATGAAGCGAAGAACAATCTGACGCTGTCGTTCAAGCAATTGGCGCAAGAGATATTCGAAGCAAAGCAGGTGCAGTTTCACGATCAAAGTAAGACGCAGCTTGACGCGCTGCTCAAACCTTTGAATGAACGGCTAGCGGATTTTCAGTCTCGAGTTGAAAAGGCCTATAACGAGGAAAGCCGCGAGCGGTTTTCGCTTCGGAATGAGCTTAAAAGTCTTCGTGAGATGAATCTAAAAATCAGTGAAGACGCATTGAACCTGACCAAAGCGTTAAAAGGTGAAAGCAAGACTCAAGGTACGTGGGGCGAAGTGGTTCTCGAACGGGTCCTAGAGAAATCGGGTCTTACTAAAGGGCGAGAATACGAAACCCAAGCCTCTTTAAAGAGCGACGAAGGACAACGCTATCAGCCTGATGTGGTGGTTCATTTACCAGAGGGTAAAGATATCATCATCGACTCGAAAGTCTCGCTCACTGCCTACGAGCGGATGACATCAAGCGAGGATGAAACGGTTCGAGCAAAGGCATTGAGCGAACACGTGCAATCAATGCGAACCCATCTCAGGGTGCTCTCTGAGAAATCCTATCATCAGCTAGAAGGCGTCCGATCACTCGACTTTGTTTTAATGTTTGTGCCAGTGGAAGCGGCTTTTTCGATCGCCGTCCAACATGATGAAACACTGTTTTCCGACGCGTTTTCGCAGAGTATTGTGCTGGTCACGCCAACCACGCTGTTGGTGACCCTGCGCACGATCGAGAATATTTGGCGATACGAACGCCAAAGTGCTAACGCGCAGGAAATCGCACGTCGCGCCGGTGGGCTCTACGACAAACTCGTGGGCTTTGTCAGTGACCTTGAAATCATCGGTAACCGCTTGCAGAGTGTTCAGTCAGTCTATGACGATGCGATGCGAAAATTGAGCGCCGGCCGAGGTAATTTGATCCGCCGAGCCGAGTCCATGCGTCAATTGGGTGCTGAGTCGAGTAAAACGTTGCCGGCCAAGTGGTTGGACACCGAAGAAGGGGACGAGGGTTCGACGATTGAGCGAGAAAAAGATTGATTGGTATCGCAAATGATCATCTTTTTGAAGTGATCGGCCAATCACGATGTGTCTGCCTTGGGTGGGCTTCGTCTGCGAACTGACCAGGGCGTTTCGTCCGCCAATCTCGTCGGTGAGTGATAGGATGGTTTGAGCTGCAAGTTTCCCATCAGTCCAGCCGTGTGGGGGGCGATCTATTGCCCGATTCGGACGACGGGACGCGCAGGAGGTTTTTGAGGAAGACTTGGTCTCGACTGCTGAGCGTAGGTGATGTTCAGGTCACGTACATTGCCTCGCTGAACCTCAGGCGAGACTGAGCCAAGATGAATCCAGATAAAGAGAGGGTGAAATGAACGAAAGAGAGATCACCGAGACCCATCGATCGGATGAAGTAGGTGAGGTCAAGCCCGCAGATTCAGAGGCCATTGATCAAGCTGCCTATTGGCGCGCAAATCTACGCATCATGGCAAGCCTATTGCTGATTTGGTTTGGGGTGTCATTCGGCTGCGGCATCTTGTTCGTTGACCAGTTGAACGAAATCCAGTTTTTTGGCTGGCGATTGGGGTTTTGGTTCTCTCAGCAGGGCGCAATCTATGTCTTTGTGTTGCTCATTTTTGCTTATGTGATGTTGATGAATCGGTTGGACCGTCGATTCGGTCTGATGAAGGAGGACTGAGTCGTGTCGGCTACGCTACTGACGTATGGATTTGTTGCGCTCACTTTTGGGATTTACATCGCCATTGCCCTCTGGAGCCGCTCCGACTCGACCAACGAGTTTTATGTCGCGGGGGGTGGTGTGCATCCCATCGCAAATGGTGCGGCAACCGCCGCAGACTGGATGTCTGCTGCGTCCTTTCTATCCATGGCGGGCATTATTGCATTTGAAGGCGCTGACGGTGCCCGCTACCTCATGGGTTGGACGGGTGGTTATGTGCTGCTGGCCTTCTTGTTAGCGCCTTATCTGAGACGATTCGGAAAGTTTACGGTACCGGATTTTGTCGGCGACCGTTACTACTCGCAGACAGCGCGGTTAGTGGCCGTGCTGTGCGTCATCTTTATTTCTTTCACCTACATCGCCGGGCAAATGCGAGGCGTGGGTATCGTGTTTTCTCGGTTTCTCGAAGTGCAAATTGAGACGGGTGTTGTGATCGGCATGGGCATCGTCTTTTTTTACGCCGTGCTCGGTGGGATGAAAGGTATTACCTACACGCAGGTTGCGCAGTACTGTGTGCTGATCTTCGCTTATTTAGTGCCTGCGATTTACGTTTCAATATTGCTGACCGGAGTTCCTTTGCCGATGTTGGGCTTCGGCGCCACCCTGGCTGATGGTTCAGGCGTTCATCTGCTCGACAAGCTCGACGGCTTAACAACGCAGCTCGGAATGGCTGCGTTCACCGAAGGGCGAAAATCAACCGTGGATATGTTCTTTATTGTGGCGGCATTGATGGCTGGGACCGCAGGCTTGCCTCATGTCATCGTTCGCTTCTTCACCGTGCCGGATATGCGGGCGGCCCGAGTATCTGCAGGTTATGCACTGGTATTTATTGCGTTGCTGTATACCACGGCGCCGGCGGTGGCGGCTTTTTCACGTATTAATTTGATCCAGGCTGTGGAGAACGCGTCTTACGCTGACCTTCCAGATTGGTTTGGTAAATGGGAAGACTCTGGACTCCTATCATGGGTCGATAAAAACCAAGATGGCAGGCTCCAATACCGAGGTGGCGCAGCGATGAATCCTGCCAAACCGGTGTTTGTAGAGGGGCGAGGCGCATCGGGTGAGCGCTTGGTAAGCAATGAACTGACATCTAACGATAATGAGCTGTATATCGATAGAGATATTATCGTGCTTGCTTCCCCAGAAATCGCCCAGCTACCGAACTGGGTGGTTGCGCTTATGGCCGCGGGAGGACTCGCAGCAGCCTTATCGACCGCAGCCGGTCTGTTGCTTGTGATTTCCTCGGCTATTTCTCATGACCTCATAAAGAATACTTTGGCAAAGAATGTGACCGAACGGCAGGAATTGAACTACGCCAGATTGTCTGCCGCGGTCGCTATTTTTATTGCAGGACTTTTTGGTATTTATCCGCCAGGATTTGTCGCCGAGGTGGTTGCCTTCGCGTTTGGTCTCGCGGCGGCGAGTTTTTTCCCCGCGATTGTTCTCGGTATTTTCTCGAAACGAGTGAGTAAGGAGGGTGCGATCGCAGGGATGCTCACGGGTATCGTCTTCACCGCAGGCTATATCATTTACTTCAAATTCATCGATCCCTCGGCGAACACCTCGGAATTTTGGTGGTGGGGTATTTCTCCAGAGGGCATCGGTACCCTTGGCATGTTGCTCAATTTTGCCGTATCACTCAGTGTGACCCGATTAACGCACGCGCCACCCGCTGATGTGCAAGCGATGGTGCTGATGATCCGACAACCAGAAAAGGGAGATTAAAGCCGTGACGCAAGGTTCCGCCCTAGTTGAGCACTATCGTGCTGAAGGTGTTCCTCGAGTCAAAATCGGATTTACCGATATCGACGGCGTGATGCGTGGAAAGTATCTCAGTCTCGAAAAATTCGCGTCCATCGCTGATGGCACATCGGGATTTTGCGACTGCGTGTTTGGGTGGGATGTCAACGACCAACTCTATGACAACGCGAAGTATACGGGCTGGCATACCGCTTTTCCGGATGCCGTCTATCGAATTGACCTCAACTCTGAACGACGCTTGATCGAAGAGAGAAACATTCCCTTCTTTCTTGCGGATTTCGTCGGCGAAGGCGATTTCCATCCAGTCTGTCCTAGAAATCAGCTCAAGCGAGTGATCGCGAGCGCCGAAAGCATGGGTTACCGCGCGCGTATGGCGTTTGAGTATGAGTTTTTTGTCTTTAATGAGACCGCAGCCTCTGCCGCAGCCAAGAATTACCAGAATTTGACGCCTCTGACGCCAGGTAATTTTGGTTATTCAATGCTTCGGACGTTCTCGTTGTCAGATTTATTTAACGAATTGATGGACCACTGTGTGAATCATGGGATCCAGCTCGAGGGGCTGCATTGTGAAACAGGGCCTGGTGTGTGGGAGGCTGCGATTACCGTGACTGATGCGCTCGAAGCAGCTGATCAGGCGGCGGTTTTCAAGGTGCTCGCTAAATCGTTTTTCCAGAAACGAGGAATGATCGCAACCTTCATGGCGAAGTGGTCAATGGACTACCCTGGGCAGAGCGGGCATTTGCATCAATCGCTGTTGTCCGCTCGGGATGCGGAGCCTTTGTTTTTCGACGAAGAGGCGGCGTCTGGGATGAGCGACCTGATGCGGCATTACGTTGCAGGGCTTCAAACTTATCTGCCAGAACTGCTTGCGATGACTGCGCCAACAGTCAACAGTTATACCCGTTTAGTGAAAGGTGCCTGGGCACCCACCGCATCAACTTGGGGCCTTGAAAACAGGACCACCGCACTGCGGGTGATTAAGGGTTCACCCAAGGCTCAGCGGGTCGAATTTCGCATCGGCGCAGCGGACGCTAATCCTTACCTTACAGCGGCCGCAACGCTGGGTGCGGGTCTGCTTGGTATCGAGCAGAAACTTGATTTGAGTGATCCTGTTGTTGGCAATGCCTATGAAATTCAGGACGATTTGCCAGAGACGCAGCAGCTGGCAAGCAATTTGTTGGATGCCACGCGGCTCTTTGAAGCGTCACCAGCCGCAAGACAACTCTTTGGACATGAATTCGTTGATCACTTTGCCGCGACGCGTCGATGGGAGGTTCGAGAGTATGAGCGACATCTCAACGATTGGCAGCTTAAGCGATACTTCGAAATCATATAGACTTCGCGCCGAAGG
>CAYZUV010000116.1:2068-7127 GCA_964481245.1 uncultured Pseudomonadales bacterium | reverse complement strand
GACGTGGGCACCGCCACAGACGAAGCCATGATTCCCATTGCGGATGATCAGAGTGTCGAGGGACTGTATCTCACGGAATCCTCTTTGGTCGCCCTGACGAGCACAGCCTGGTGGGGACGGCACGGCAGCAATTTTTCCCTCCCTGAGCGGTGGTCAGGTCAGTCCGTGGGCGTTGACTATTACTCGCTCGGTGGTGACTACCCGGTGACAAACCAGTTTCGAATCGAAGGCAGCCTCGTCAACAGCAGGAAGCTTGCATCGGGTGTAATTCTGATCACTCGGCACACACCAGACATTGAGGGGTTTACCTACTACCCAACGACCGATGAGGAACGCGCAAATAATGAAAACCTATTGGCGGACCTAGACGCTGACGAGGTGCTCCCACGCATTGAATTAAACGGCGAGGTCATCACGCCCATGGCGCCTGAAGACTGCTACGTCGTGAACCCTGAGAATGAGTCAGCACCCGAGGCATACGGGCACCCAACGATCACCAGCATGATCCGTCTCAATGCCGAATCTGGGATCGTGGAGGACGCAGTGTGTCTCATGGAGCCGGTGGACGGGATCTACCTCACCACGGACGCGCTGTATTTGACCCAAACCCTTTACGAGACCGGCGTCGAGGAAACACTGATCCACCAGTTCAACATGGCCAGTGACGCGAGCTACGCTGGGTCGGCAAGGCTGGCGGGTGGGCTCTTCCTTTATGGCAACCGGGATTATCGTATTAACGCGCGATCGGGCTATCTTCGAGCGATCACCACATCGTGGCAGGATGATGGCGAAGACCGTCTTGATCACACCCTTTATGTTCTAAAACCCAAGTCAGACGCACCTGAGCTCGAGGTCATTGCGCAGTTACCCAATGAATCTAGACCTGAGGAGTTAGGTAAGCCGAACGAAGATCTATACGGCGTGAGATTTATCGGTGATCGAGCTTACCTTGTGACTTTTGAGCGGATAGATCCGCTTTATGTCCTCGATTTGAGCGATCCCGCAGACCCGCTCATTGCGGGTAGCCTCGAAATCCCAGGCTTTTCGAACTTCCTGCACCCGGTCAGTGACCGGATTCTGATGGGGCTGGGTCAAACCGATACCGATCTGGCAAAAATCGAGTTCTTCGATATTTCCGACATTGAGCGCCCCGCATCGCTGGGCGCCTTGGCGCTCGACGATTCCTTGATTTACAGCTACTCACCTGCCGAATGGGATCGCCGCGCCTTCACGTACTGGCGCCGCGGCGAGTCCGAACACCGAATGACTATTCCGGTCGAAGGGTATTTAGCCGATGGTTCTTGGCAATATCTCACTCGGCTCTATCTCTTTGAACTCAATAACCCAAGCGATCCATCACTTTTTTCGTTGACATCCCCAGGCTTTTTGACGCTGACCGACGCAGACAGCGATTTGGGGCTTTGGGGTGAAAAACGCGCGATTCTCCATGAGGATGCGGTCTTTTGGGCCATCGGCCAAACGGTTCTTTCATCCCTCTGGGATACCCCCAAGAACGCTATTATCTCGCCACCCCCACCCTGAACCATGCTGAGAGGTGTTTAAAATCTCTCAGCACTGTGTCGCATGTCCATTGAGGGAAGAAACTCGTTGTGACCGTACCAATCCGCGAGGGCAGCATCGATGACATCGTCCACCTTCAGGCACGGATCAAAGTGTTTTCTCCGCGGTGATCAAAAGAGACCATCATTGATCGTCTTGATAACAAAACCTCATTGGCATTGGTCGCGCATCACGAGGATGAGCTGGTTGGGTTCAAACTCGGCTATGCGGAATCTAAAACGCAGTTCTACAGTTGGCTCGGCGGCGTCAGTCCTCACGCTCGACGCCAAGGCATCGCTAGGCGACTGCTTCATCACCAGGAAGATTGGGCAAGAAGCCAAGGCTTCAAGCAACTGAGGGTTGAATCCAGAAATCGATTCCGAGCCATGATGATCCTGCTATTGAATGAGGGCTATCTCATCACAGGATCGGAGATCAAGGCGCATTCCGAAGATTCAGTGATTCACTTTCTGAAACGGCTTACCTAGCCTCGCAAGGCTGTGTGATTTGCTCCCTCACCTAGGCGAAAACCAGATAAAAATCGTGCGAATGGCGCTGTAGAAGATTGTCAGCGTTAGGCCAAAGCGTGTGTATCTGCTCAACGAAACGTCAACATTAAGATTCACCCAGCACCTTGGGCATTCCAAACACATAAAAAAAGCTGCCCGGCGAAATGCCGAGCAGCCTCTGAATACAGCGGAAGGATTTAGCCGAGCCTGTGCAGTGCGCAGACTTTGTTCCCTGCTGGATCCCTCAGGTAAGCGAGGTAGAGACCGCTGCCTGGGCGTTCACCCGGGGGATCCTCAAGCGTTGTCCCGCCGTTATCGATACCCGCCTGATGCCAGGCGTCAGCTTGCTCAGGGCTGGCTGCAGCAAAGCCAATGGTGCCTCCGTTGGCGCCAGAAGCAGGCTCGCCGTTTATCGGTGGTGTGATCGCGAAGATCCCAGAGGGCGTGAAATAAAAGCAGCGCCCCTTGTCATCCATCCGCCCCTCGGGATGCCCAAGGGCACCCAAGGTTGCGTCATAAAACTTCTTAGATGCGGCCACATCGTCGGCCCCTACCATCACATGACTGTACATAATGTTTCCTTTTTGTTGCTGAGGGTTTGTTTAAATCTAATGGGCTCGACCCAATTCCGAGAATTTGGCAGATCCCTTGGTTGGCTCACTGGCATCGGCCTTGTGGTTGGTGACCATAGCCGGCGGTTTGGAAAATTCGGGCGTTTGACTCGTGAGCTGACCTAACGCGTAGGCTCTGTCTTCTTCTGTAAACACTCCTGTCGTTAAACAAAACTCGACTAAGTTGTCATTTGGGTCTTTGGTGTAAATGGAGTGACACCAATTGTGATCGATCTCCATCACATCATATCCAGCGCCCAGCCATTGTTGGCGCCGTGCTTCAAGCTCAGATTTGCTGTGCACATCAAAAGAGATGTGATTGATATGGTCTGGCAAGCCCGCAGCTTTCGATAAATTGGTTTCAAAATGATCATCAACGCCAGGCATGTCGTGCATTTCCCAAAAGGCGATGAATTTTGAATCGTCTTCCATGCGGTAGAAGAAGTGTTTTGCCCAGCCACCCTGAGGCGAGGGCCCCACTTCGACTTTCACCAACTCGAACCCCATCACCGTTTCGTAGAAATGATGGATGGCCTGCATGTCTTTCGCGGCGAGCGCTAAATGGTGATAACCCATACTTCCCTCCAATTGATCAAGTCAACGAATCAAACGTGAACACATCGCGAGTCACTCGACGGCTTAAGTGAGCAAAGCTCGCTCACTCGCGGTCAGCGCTATGCGCGAGCAGCCATCGTAACGCCGAACCGAGGGGCAAAGCCAGACATCACCGATGTCATGAAACAATAGGACGTAAGGTTCAGTGGCTGCGACGACTACATCAAGTCGCAAAGTGCACGCCCGTCGAACATACCGAAGCGGAGATTTCATCGTGCCTCGACTTTGATCCCGCCTAGATCCTTGACCGATCGTTTAAACAGCGCGCTACACCACTCGAGCGAAAACCTCTGCCCATTCTTCCAAGGCTGACTCGTGTCCATGCACGACTTGCACAGTGAGCTCCTGATAGCCCGCCTCTTTCAGTGCGCACAGGCGATCAATCAGCTGCTCGCGCGTACCGCTCATCGTCGTCGACTGGACCAATTCCGGTGTCAGGTGGGTTTCCTCAGGTCTCACGAACATTAGATGCCCTCGATGGTTGGTGAGATACCGAGCATCGGCAGGTTCATATCCTTCATGCACTTTAAAATATTGCGAAGCCAGGTTACTCAGCGGACCCTCCGGTAGATTTCGCCCCCCCATGGCGCCCACATCGTCCGCGAGGTTGTGAAACATCACTGCCGTCAGCGGCGCGGCCTGCGCCATGAGCTTTTCTTCATCAACCGCTGCATTACCTGTCAAAACAGCGCCTAAAAAGAATAAGTTTGTTTTCAGGGCGGCTTGATCTTGACCCGCCGCTGCCCAGGCCTCCTGCATTTCATCCAGGCTTTCAACCGCACCCGTGGCGCCAAAATTCAGCCATCCCGCTCCGAGTTCCGCGGTCAATTGTTTTGCCTTCGGCCCGAAGGCAGAGACCCAAAGCGGAATATCATCACTTAAGTTGATCAATCCCAAATCAGGATTCAGAAAACCAATTTTTCGCTCGAACCCTTCGAAGGCCCAATCCACCGTAGCGCCAGCAAGGAGCCCCTGCACCCTCTCGATATAGGTACGGGTCTTTCGAAGGGAGATCGCACCCAGGCCCATGGTACGACGGGCGGTAAAGCCAGTGCCCACGCCAAAGTCGATACGTCCTGGCGCGATGCGATTAAGACTGGCGAGCGCATTCGCGGTGACCGGCTCAATTCGATTCGTCGGGACCAAAACGCCGGTCCCCAATCGGATGCGCTCGGTCTCGTGGGCGGCCAGCGCCATACACACGAAAACATCTGGATTCAGTAATTGGGTGTCGTAAAACCAGGCCGCGTGAAACCCCAGTGCCTCTGCTCGCTTGACCCACTGCCATGAATCCACTTCTGACGCGAACGCCACTGAATAATGCATACTCAAACGCCTTTACTGTCACGGGAGCGCTGATCTTGCCATCGCTTGAGCTAAGGCAAAAGCGCAACCAACCTGGCGCTTCGTTACGCAAAGGATAGGATCAGGCCATATTGAGAACGCTTAAGCCGTGCAAGGCTCTCGCTCACTTGAAACGCGTTACGGGAAGGGATAATCGATCACCGCAACCGATTCTACCTGCGGGCCATTGAAGACCATTAACGCCTGATGAACCTCATGCGCTTGGTATCGTTTGAGCGCCTGCTCATCGACAAACAACGTCGACAATAAGACGTGCCAGCTTCGCGGTTCTTTTACCACGTCTCGTCCCACTTCGATTTCGAGCAGTTCTTCAATCTCGTTTTTCATGGCTTGCGCCTCCCGCATGAAGCGCTCAATGTGTGCTTCTGGTGTTTCGGGCTTGTACTTAATCATCACGAA
>CAYZUV010000116.1:0-1968 GCA_964481245.1 uncultured Pseudomonadales bacterium | reverse complement strand
CAGAGTTTATGATCAAACGCGCGAAGCGCATGTTCGTTGAGCCCATGCTCTAAGATCATCGCCCCCAGTACCCGGGCATCAACAATCGCCTGACTCGCGCCGTTCGATCCAGTGGGATACATGGCGTGGGCTGCATCCCCCAGCAACGCTACCGGACCATCAACCCAAGTCGCAACAGGGTCACGATCAACCATGGGGTATTCATAAATACTGGGAGCGTCTTCAATCAATTGAGGAATGTCGAGCCACGGGAACCGCCAATCTGAAAAATGAGGCAGGATAGCTTGAGCTGAGACTGAGGCATTCCAATCGACTCGATCCCAGACATCCTTGTCATCAAGCGTGATCTCCGCAATCCAGTTGATCTCCGCTAGCCCCGTCTCGGGATCGGCTTGCGAAATTGGATAACAAATAAAGCGGTGGTTGAGCGAGCCAATACCGACGAACGAGGCCCCGGTCCGGATCGGCTTGCCCTGCGTCACGCCACGCCAAAGAATGGCCCCGCCCCAATGCACATCGCCCTGATCAGGATGCATTTGGGCACGAACCGCGGAGTGAATTCCATCAGCCGCAAGCAGGAGTGGTGCAGCCAGGCGCTCGGTCTCACCCCCAACGCGGACCAGCACATCGACGCCATGTTCTGCAGCCTCGTAGCCCGTGACCTGATGACCGGTGAGCACTCGGTCGGAACCCAACCGATCAACCACCGTTTGCAACAGCAGCATTTGGAGCCGACCACGATGCAGCGAAAATTGCGGCCACCGATAGCCCGCTTTGATCCCCCTCGGCTCTGAATAAATATTCCTGCCGTTGCGGCCGAGCAATGCCCACTCCTGGCAAGAAACGCCAATCGCCTCGAGCGCCTCTTGGTTAATGCCTAAATCAAACAATTCTCTGACTGCATTGGGCTGAAGATTGATGCCCACACCCAGAGGCCCAATTTCGGGCGCCTGTTCGAGCACTAAGCAAGGCACACCAATCTGATGGAGGGTGAGCGCCATCACCAAGCCA
Source organism: uncultured Pseudomonadales bacterium (assembly GCA_964481245.1). Lineage (GTDB taxonomy): Bacteria > Pseudomonadota > Gammaproteobacteria > Pseudomonadales > Azotimanducaceae > UBA9926. The sequence continues at coordinate 957 of CAYZUV010000116.1, read as the reverse complement.
CCAATACCGCCGCCGGCAATGATGACCGAATCAGATACCGTTTCGTTAATAACGTTGTCGCTTGGATTCACTTGATACTGCTCAGACCACAATTGGATGGAACGATCGACGATGCGAAGCCTACCATCGATTATTAAAGGAATGGCGTACTAAGCGATCAATCGGAATGCCCCGTACAATGAACGCACTCATTGAAGCCTCAACCCATGACCCAACCACTTGTTGTAAGACGCTTTTTCGTCCTAATCACAGTGTTCTTTGTCAGCCATGCCCAAACCGAATCAGCGACCGTCGAAGGTCGGTGGTTGACGTCGCAATCGGTCATTCAGGTGCGTGACTGTGGTGGGCAGCTTTGCGGGGTCATAGAGCAGCTGCTTCTCCCCGAGCGTATCGATCAGTCCCAATTGCTCGACGTTAAAAACAAAGATCGGAGGCTTCGCGATCGGCCGATGCTTGGCATGAATCTTTTGATGGACTTTGGCGCTTTGGTGCCTGGGCAAACGCGCTATCCCAAGGGCCGTGTCTACCACCCGGATCATGGTCGCGATTATCGGGCCAGTCTCACACTTATCAGTCCTGACCAGTTAGAAATTGAGGGATGCGTTTTTGCGTTCTGCCAAAGTGAGCAATGGTCTCGTCTGCCGCCCTGCGAAGGGGACCGTTGCCCCATCGATTAGCCTAGGGGCCACGAGGCGTCAATTGATACAGATAGGTCTCGTCCACATTCTCGTTTCTCGGTCGATTCCCGTACTTCGTCTCCCAGGCCTGGGCAAAGCGCTCAAAATGCGCCGCACGGGTGACTCGAGTGGCGATTAACTCGAATACTTCGCCCTCAGATTCAAGTCGCACGCGAGGATCAGCGTCAATGTTCTCAACCCAGTTCGCGTAGTTATCACCCGCGAACACATGCAGATCGCCGTCGATGGCCACGGTCCAAAGGTTCACCGAGTAAGGCCC
>CAYZUV010000115.1:3224-7131 GCA_964481245.1 uncultured Pseudomonadales bacterium | reverse complement strand
AAAGAAAGGCCGCCAAAAGACGCTGCGCATTTGGTCATAAAGCCCAAAATCGCGAAATAACTTGCCGGCCGGGCGGCGCCAGATTTGATCGTATCCAGGTCCACGACATCTGCAAGCATCGCTCTAGGCAGGTAAGCAAAGGCGCCAAAGCAGAACCCCTTTAAAGCAAACAGCACATAGAACTTCGTCATTTCTCCTTCGGACACAGTCAGCACGCCAATGGAGACACAGCCCACGAGCACCATCGCCGCAGCCAGTGAGTTGTGTTTTCCAAATCGTCTGGCGAGCAAATCCCAGAAGGGAATCGCGAGTAACCCCGCGCCAAAATAAAGTAATAACGCTCGGCCTACCGTGGGTAAACCGATGTAATCCTGAATAAACAGTAAGGACAGGGTGTTTCGGAAATTTTCTCCGCCCGCAATCAGCAATTCGATGAAGATCAACCGTGTGAAGAGCTTATTCTTCAGCATTCGGTTCGCGCCCTCACGAAGGGACACCTTAGGCGCATTGTAGGTTGGCACTTCGGGCACCTTCATGACCACAAGCAACGTTGCCAGAGGCACCAACACCACGACGAGAAGCGCGTGATTATGAAGGATAAAACTCGCCTCGTTTCGACCAAATAGCTCTTCGGAAAACAGAATAAGCATCGCTGATGCCATCAGCCCTGCAAGGACATACTTTTCTCTCGCTGACTGAATCAGCGTGCGAAAATGATAGTTGGAAGACAGTTCAAGTCCCCAGGCTGCATAAGGCAACCCGAATAGAGTCGAACAGGTTCGCATCATGAAAAAGAAGAATGCGAGATAAAAGACCGTCACACCCACGGCGGGGTTCAACAGCATCCAAACCGCAAACAGCCAAAAGGGGATACCCAAAAGAATCCAGGGTTTTCGCCGACCCCATCGCGTTTTCAGGCTATCACTGAAGTGACCCATGAGCGGATCAGTGAACGCGTCGAAGATGGCCGCCGCCATAATCACCATGCCGATCTGAGCCAGGCCGATGCCCATTTCAGTGGAATAAAGCCTGGGGATATAGGATCCCAGCGGATACCCTAGAATCGCTAACGGAAAGCCGATGGAGCCATAGATCCAGGCTGTACGACGAGTAACTTTGGGAAAGGCGGCGCCAGCGCTCGCCGTTTCTGATGCTTCCGCCACGGGCGCTACCATCTCGAACTGTCAGATCTGAACATCAAGACAGAAGACGCGAAAAAAGGCAACGACCCTCAGTCAGGGGGCATCAGTCCTCCAAGAGGATTTCTAATCCTAAATCGGCCGCAATTGCATCAAGCTTCTCTTCCAATAATCCAACATCCGTGTCCGGCGGCGTTAGGACTTCCGCTTCAGCGAAAAAAGTCAGATCCCCAGTCATTGGTGCTGGACCGACTTTTGTTTCGAGATCCACAAGATTGATTGCAGAGCGCCGAAGTTCTCGGGTCACCTCATCCAGGATCCCAGGCCGATCAGGCCCAATGATGCTCAAGGTAAATCGCCGCAATTGAGGATTATCTTGGAGCTCGCCTGCTGACTCGAGCTGAACCGTCATCCCTTCGAGCTGATCGAGTTTTTCACGCAGACTAGGGATCGCCTCCTCCGGAACCGAAATTCGAGCCACACCGGCAAACTTGCCCGCAAGCCGCGTCATACGACTCTCAAGCCAATTACCGCCCACCATCACCACGCAGTTCGCAGCGTCTTGAACCATGCCTGCACGATCTTCGCCCAAGAGCGTTAACACTAAATCGGTCTTCATTAAACTATCCTCATCCTTTGGCGAAAGGAAATCAGCGCTTAGTGATTCCACCAAGGTCGATCGGAATGCGCCCTTAAGTCTAGCTCGTGCGTCCAGGTCGATCGGTGCTGGTGAGCCAAGTGGAAGTAAGTTTCCGCAATCTCTTTCGGCAGCATCAAACCATCTTTATCGAGGCCCTTGGTTTGCCTGAGTTTTGCGAAACCTTCCTCGCCCAGCATTTTCCCGAGCGTATCCGGCGCATCGACCGCGCCATCTACAACGATGTGCGCCACATGGATGCCCAAAGCGGACAGTTCTGCATTTAAGCTCTGACACAACATGCGGCGGCCGCCCATTGCAGACGCATGCGAATGCTGACCTGCATTGCCTCTCATTGCGGCGGTGGCAGAGGTCACCAAAAAAGTGCCCTCGCCTCTCGCTGCCATGTGGGGCGCCACAGTTTTCGCTACACGAAAGAGCGCAAGGGTTGCCATTTGCCAGCCACGCGTAAAGTCTTTCACGCTCGTTTCTGACAGGGTTCGATGCCCGATCTGAGCGCCTAGGTTAAATACCACAACCCTAATCGGACCCACAGTTTTCTCGACCTCATCGACGAGATCTTCGATGACCTGGGGTTCAATCAGATTTGCCAAGTAGCCTGTTGCCAAACCCCCATCGCTTTGTATGCCAAGCACCAATTCATCGAGCCCGCTCTGATCACTGCGCCTGGTCAACACCGCGTGATAGCCGCCTCGAGCGAATCGAGCTGCGACCGACCCGCCGATACCGCGCCCCGCTCCGAGTACTAAACACACTGGCGCCATCATCAGTCCTCATCGGCCTGTTTCAGGCTACCAACTATTTCTTCTCGCTCTCAGCGCAAGAAAGACATCCCTTTCACTCGCCTCAGCCATCTCAAGGGTGGACTTAATCTCTTCGTTGTTCAGTCTGAAAAAGGTATTGAAAGACCGCTCGTCTCCGATGGTGGTCACCACTGGGCTAACGCCCGGATCAACATCCTTAACTCGATCTAGCCAGGTTTTGGCTGTGGTATTCGATGGCTCAAGTGACAAGGTAAAGGCAAGATTGTTTGCGAGATAATCATGTCCAGGGTAGATGGCCACATGATCAGGCAGCGTATGAAACTGCTGGGCGATGGTCTCATACAGGGCTTCCGGACTTCCACCATTGTGGCAGTTGCCAACTCCAGCGTTAAACAACGTATCCCCTGTAAACACCGCTTGGGGTTCGCCTCCTCTTGTGATCAGAAAACACAGGTGAGCATACGTATGCCCGGGGGTATCTAGCACCCGCAGCGCCTCTGTGTCTGAGAGCGCGATCGATTCTCCTGCCGTTAGCGCTCGAGTCAGCCCGGGGACTTTACCCTGACCATTTTGGTGCGCCCAAACTTCACAGCCAAACTTTGCCACCAGTGCCTCATTCCCACGCGTGTGATCCCAATGTTCGTGGGTATTGATCACGGCTTTTAACGAAAGCCCTGCCGACGTCACGGCCTCAGCTGACGCATCTGCATCCCAGGGGTCCAGGACCAAAGCATCGCCATTATCCAGTGCAATCACATACGTGAAGTTGCGAAGGTCGTTGTAGGTATAGATTTGGTGGATATTCATAAATTGGACTGTATTTTTTCGAAACCCTACCTTGGCACTGTCATCCTTCTTTGACAACCAATGGCGCCGTCAGAGCGGCTAGGATTTCAAATTGAATGTTGTAAGACGTAGATCAAGAGTGCCGTAAGACCACCCGCCATCAAGTCATCCACCATAATGCCGAGACCCCCTTTTAAATGTCGATCCGCCCAGCTCAACGGCGGGGGCTTAGCGATATCAAAAAAGCGAAAGCACACAAAAGCAAATGCAATCCATGCCAAGGACGCCGGCACGAAAATCAGCGCAATCCAAATACCCACGATTTCATCCCAGACGACACACCCGGGATCCGAAAGTTTGAGCTCTTTAGCCGCATATTCACAAATGTACACACCGAGGACAGAGCCAACGAAAATCAAACTTACCTTGACCAACATTGAGGCATCGATCAAAGGCAGAAAGAGCACAACGCCCACCAGACTGCCCATGGTGCCAGGACCTTTTCGCCACAATCCCGACCCAAAACCCAGTGCCAAGCACATGATGGGGTCACGAAGGGT